>JBKPBQ010000207.1:0-12200 GCA_046726955.1 Acidobacteriota bacterium | reverse complement strand
GTCCAGAAGACGTGGCTCAGCTCATCCCGACGGGAACAGGCGAGCCTCGCAAGCTGCCTATCAAGAAATGGGACAGTGCCATCGGTTCATTCCTGGACTCAGATCACATCTACTGGAACGTGTTCGAGCCGGGCGCGGCTCGGTCGAGAGGATTCGTCCAGGACATCGAGAGCGGTGCGATCCACCCCGTCACCCCTGAAGGCGTCGCAGCGGCCTATTGGTCTTCCGTCGTCGACGGTGCCGTCCTCGCCCGTGGGTCGGACGGGATGCTTGCCCTGGTACCCCATCGCAGGCGGTGAGTCGCGCCCCACGGCCGCACGCATTCCCCACGCCACATGTCACCTGCAGACCACGCCCGACGGCAGATGGACCTTCGTAAGCGCTACGGGTGTACCGACGCGAATCGATCGGATCGACCTCCTCACCGGGCGCCAGGAGCCCTGGAAATCATTGGCGCCGCCGGACCTCGCGGGCGTTGTGTGGATGGTCCCATTCATTCCAATGACGCCGGACGGCGAGGCGTATGCCTACAGCTACCTCCGCGTCTTCCAGGACCTCTACCTGGTCCGGGGCCTCCGCTAGCTCAGCGCTGCTGGCCCTCGAGGTCCGCTTCGACCATCAGGCGGACGAGCTCCTTGAAGGTCACCCGCGGCGACCATCCGAGCTTCGTCTTCGCCAGGGACGGGTCGCCCAGGAGCAGATCGACTTCCGCCGGGCGGAAGTACTTGGGGTCCACCTTCACGAACTCCTTCCAGTCGAGGCCAACGCACCCGAAGGCCTCCTCGCAGAACTCGCGGACGGAGTGGGTCTCGCCCGTGGCCACCACGTAGTCGCCGGGCTGGTCCTGCTGCAGCATGAGCCACATCGCCTCGACGAAGTCCCTGGCGAAGCCCCAGTCGCGCCGAGCGTCGAGGTTGCCGAGGCGCAGATCCTTCGCCTTGCCCTTCTTGATCGCCGCCACCCCGAGCGTGATCTTGCGGGTCACGAAGTTCTCGCCGCGCCGGGGCGACTCGTGGTTGAAGAGGATGCCGTTCGAGACGTGCATCCCGTAACCTTCGCGATAGTTCACCGCGATCCAGTGGCCGAAGACCTTCGAGACCCCGTACGGCGAGCGCGGGTGGAATGGCGTCGTCTCCCGCTGCGGGTTCTCCTGGACGAGCCCGAACATCTCGGAGCTCCCCGCCTGGTACACGCGAGTCTTCAGCCCGGCCTCCCGAACGGCGTCGAGGAGGCGCATCACCCCCAGGGCCGTCACGTTCGCCGTGTACTCGGGCATCTCGAAGGAGACCTTGACGTGGCTCTGGGCGGCCAGGTTGTAGGCCTCGTCGGGGGCGATCGACTGCAGCGTGCGGACCAGGCTGTTCTGGTCCACGAGGTCGCCGTAGTGCAGGGCGAGGCGGTCGCGGACATGGTCGATCCGCCAGGTGTTGAACGAGCTGCTGCGGCGGACGAGACCGTGGACCTCGTAGCCCTTCTCGAGGAGGAGCTCCGCGAGGTAGCTGCCGTCCTGACCGGTGATGCCGGTGATCAAGGCCTTCTTCGCTGCCACTACGGACCCTCCCGGCCTCCCGGCCAAAGCTCCAACCTTACACCGACGTCCCGCCGGGGGCAAAAAAGGGGGGGAAAGGAAAAGGGATCGTCGCCCTCCGGCCCTCCGCCGTCCGACGCATCCGAGGGCAAAACCCGCTCGGCTGCGCCGAGCGCTCCCCGGGGCTATGGACGCGGCTCCCTCCGGACCTCGTCCGGAGCCGTCGGGGCTCCGATACGCTCCGACGGCAGGGGCCGGTTTGGCGCGATCCCGCTCCACTCCATAGCAGGACTCGCGCCAGGTGGACGCGAAAGGGCCAAGCGGCGGCGCTGCACAGCGTTCGCGAGATCTAGGAGAAATCTAGGACTGGCGGGTTCTTGCGAAGCCGCAACGCTCGCTTATCGTTCGCGCAACGTCGGAATCGGTCAGGATCGGACCTTGCCGACGCTCGGCTGGATCCCGAGCTGCTTCATCTTCCGGTAGAGGTTCGTCCGCTCGATACCGAGGTCGCGCGCGGTCGTGCCGAGGTTGCCGCGGTTTGCGGCGAGCCGCTCCAGGATGTACTGCCGCTCGAAGCGCGACCGCGCCTGACGCAGCGGCAGCGGCAGGTCGGCGGGCACGAGCGTGCCTGTCATCTGAAGCGCCTCCATGACGTCGCGGTGGGTGACGACCTCGCGCGAGACGAGGACCACCAGGCGCTCCATGAGGTTCCGGAGCTCGCGGACGTTGCCGCGCCAGGGCAGGCGCGTCAGGAAATCGATGGCGCGGGGAGCCAGCCGCTTCGGCTTCAGCTCGTTCTCGACGCTCGCCAGCCTGAGGAAGTGCTCGGCGAGGGCCGGGATGTCATCGCGCCGCGCGCGCAAGGGAGGGAGCGAGATGTTGACCACGTTGAGCCGGTCGTAGAGGTCTTCGCGGAACCGGCCCTTCTCCAGCTCCTCCACGAGGTTCTTGCTCGTCGCGGCCAGGATACGGACGTCCACGGGCCGGTTCTCCGCGCTCCCAATGGGCGTGACTTCTCCTTCCTGCAACACGCGGAGGAGCTTCACCTGCGTGACGAGGCTCATGTCGCCGATCTCGTCGAGGAAGAGCGCGCCGCGGTCGGCGCTCTCGAACTTTCCCTTCCGGTCCGCGAGCGCGCCGGTGAACGCCCCGCGGACGTGCCCGAACATCTCGCTCTCCATGAGCTCCGCGGGGATGGCCGCGCAGTTGACCTGGATGAACGGCCGGTCCCGCCGGGGAGAGAGCGCGTGGATGGCGTGGGCGATCAGCTCCTTGCCCGTTCCCCGCTCGCCGGAGATGAGCACCCGGCAGCGCGTCGGAGCCGCCATGTCCACGAGCTGGTACACACGCTGCATGGCCACCGACTGCCCCACCGTCCCGTACCGCGCCCCCTCGAAGACGCGGTCGGTCTCGAGCTCCGAGCCCACCGGGCCGGGGTTGAGGATCTTGTCGATGACGTGGTCGAGCCGCTCCCGGCTCACCGGCTTCTCGATGAAGTCCGCGGCTCCAAGGCGCATCGCCTCGACCGCGTCCGTCACGCTCCCGATACCCGAGACCACGATCACCGGGGTGGCCGGGCTGCGCCGCTGCAGCTCCCGGAGCACGTCGATGCCGGCACCGTCGGGCAGCCGGAGGTCCAGGAGGACGACGTTCGGGCGGCGCTCGTCGAATGCCCGCAGGCCCTCCCCCACGGACGGCGCGGCCACGGCGCGAAGGCCTCGCGTCTGGAGCATCTCCACGCAGATCCGGCGCACGCCGTCATCGTCGTCGATGACGAGCACCGTCGTCGGGTCGAGATCCTTGGGTAGGGCGGGAGCCACTGCCATTGCCATACAGTCTGGAAGAAAACCGAATCGAGGATGGTATCATCACCCAGAATGGCCGGAAAGGCAACGGGCTCGCACGAGCTAACTGGAAGCGAGGGTGCGAGATAGTGGCCTTCCCCCGCCCTTTCGCCCTGCTCGTCGCGCTCTGCCTCGCCGCACCCGGGTGCGACTTCCAGCCGGACCCGGACCAGGGCCCCACCGCGGCTCCCCTGCCCCGGGTGACCTCGGTTCGCGTCGAGTACCGACAGCCCAACGACTGCTTCAACGTCGAGCCCCACTGCGAGGACCGGGTCGTCTTCTTCGGAAGCTGGATGCACACTGGCAACGAGGTGCTCCTGAACGAGGCGCCCGGCACGCGGCAGTGGACGGGCGTCGCCACGAACGTCCCCGTGAACTTCCCGCCCCAGGACTTCCCCCATCTCGTGAGGGTCTTCGACCCGCGGCTCGTCCTCACGGCCACGGGCGGCATCACCGCTGCCCGCCTCATCGTCGGCGGCCAGGTCATCACCCAGTACATCGACCCGGGCACGCCCGACGAGAGCGGCCTCATCTACATCGACGACAACGGCGTGGGGCGCAACCCCCAGAATTAGCGGCCGGGAGATCGGCCTCGGATCTGGGCGAGGAAGGTCTGCTGCTCCTGTAGACGCTGGCCCACCGGCGAGGACTTGTCGGTGACGTACTTCTCCGCCTCGTGCAGCCGCGCGTCGGCCGTGGCGTACTCGCGCGCGTCCACGTGCGCGCGGGCCTGGGCGATGTAGATGTCCGCGATCTTGCCGCGGGTGTCGTCGTCGTCGGGCCGCCAGATGAGCGCCTGCCGGTACTGCGCGATGGCGCCGTCGGTGTCCTGCTTCTTGTCCCGGAGGAAGTCGCCGTAGGCGATGAACGGCTCCGGCCGCTCGCGCACGCGCTTCTGCAGCTCCAGGTAGCCCGCCTCCGCGTCGGCGATCCGTCCCGCGCGCGTGGCGAAGTCGATGAGCGCCTCCACCGGCGCCTTCGACGCCGGATCCCCCTGGGCGGCCTGCTGGTACTCCCGGACGACGCGCTCCGGGCTCGCGTCGGGCCCCTCGGCCGCCACTGGAGCCGGCGGCTCCGGCGCCTTCCCCTTGTGACGGCGCGCCGCGGCGGCCGTCGTCTCACGCTCGGCGTGAGCGAGCGCGTGCGGCGCGAGGACCTGGGCGAGCGCGAGGTGCGCTACGGCCAGATCCGGTCGAGCCGCCGTCGCGCGCTCGAGGAAGTCGATGGCGCGAATCTCCTCGGGCTTCCACTCCGGAAGCGCCGTTCCGCCCGGCACGGGTGTAGGGATGGGCGCCTTCTCCGCCTTGCGCGCCCAGGCCAGGCCCTGCAGATAGAGCGCCTCGGGCTCGCCGTTCGACTGCAGCCGGGCCAGCGCCTCGTCGAGCTGGCCGCTCTCCACGAGCGTGCGCACTTCCGCGAGCGAGTCGGCGGGACCCTGGGCCTCGGAGCCGCCCTTGCGGCAGGCGAAGCAGAGCAGACAAACGAGGGCGCGGAGCGCCCCTCGCCTCACGTCCGAGCTCCCGCGCCCGCCTTCCCGCTGCGCTTCAGGAGCTCCACCGCCCGGTTCGCCCGGTCCGCGACCTTCGAGTTGGGGTCGCTCAAGAGCGGCTCCAGCTTCGGGATGGCTGCGGGGTCGCCGAGCTGCGCGATCACGTCGCAGAGCGACGCTCGCACCTCGGCGTTGGGGTCGTTCAGGTACGGATAGACGTCGGGCAGGATCCCCGGCCCCAGCTCCAGCAGGTACGCCCGAGCTGGCTTGGCGAGGGGCCCGGCCAGCGCCAGTGCTATCGAGTCGATGAAGGCGCGATCGCCGAGCCGCGTCATGGCGAAGTTGTAGGCCAGCTTGAGCTCGGGGCTGCTCTCCCGTTGGTAGTCCTTCTTGAACGCGGGAAGCACCGAGGCGTCGGAGATGCGGGCCAGGCCCTCGATCGCGAGGCGGCGCCGTTCGGGATCGGGGTCCTGGAGCAGCTCCCGGAAGAGGTCCTGTTGCGCCGGGTCGGCGATTCGGCTCAGGCAGGTGAGAACGCGAAAGCCGTAGGCATTCCGCCGATTGTTCTCGAAGGCCTCGCGGAGGGGGGTTCCCGCCTCGCGCACGCGCAGCGTCCCCAGGGCCTGGAGCGTGCGGTTCTTGACTTCGCCCGACTCGTCGCCGAGCAAGGGGATGAGCGCCCGCCCGTCGGCCTCCGTGCCGATCTTGCCGATCGCCGTGGCCGCGGCGCCTCGGACGCCGGAGTCAGGATCCTGCAGCGCTGCCTGCAGGTCGCGCATCGCGGCTCGGCCGTCGAGGATGCCGAGGGCGAGCGCGGCCTCCTGCCGGATCGACTTCTGCTCGTCGTGCAGCGAGGCTCCGATGGCGGTGATCACGGAAGGATCCACGGGAGTCAGCGGCGGCACGGACGCGCGGTCGTACTCGTCCGAGAACGTGTCGAGGAATCGCTCCACCGGCCCGGTGCGATCACGCTCAGCATACAGCTCGACCACCGTCCCGAGCGCCTCTTCGCGGATCTGCGCGTCGCCGTCCTGCAGGGACGTGACGAGCGCAGGAACGGCCTCGAGGTCGCGGATCTGACCGAGGGCGCGCACGACCTCCATCCGCACCTTGACCTCGGGATCGCGCACGAGGGCCGAGAGCGGAGCGACGGCCTCGCGACGTCGGCTCTTCCCGAGCGCGGCGGCCGCTTCCGCGCGCGTCTTGGCGGTCGGGCTCTTGAGGTTGGCGACGAGGTCGGCGAACGAGGGCTTGGCCGCCCACGCCGCCGGGACGAGACAGACGCCGGCCAGCAGGGCCGCCGCGAGGCGCCCTGCGCCGAAGAGGGCGCAAGTCCTGGACATGGCCGGGGATGATAGCAGATCCGCCCGCCCGCGCTGGTCCGAATCGAAGCGGCTATCGGCCGGTCGAGTGCGAAATTTTTCCGTTGAGCGCGGTGCGGAGGTACGGGGCGGTGAGCCCTCGCCCCTGGGCGGCGACGGCCTCGGGCGTTCCCTGGAACACGAGGTGGCCGCCGTCGGTCCCGCCCTCCGGCCCGAGGTCGATCACCCAGTCCGCCTGCTTGATCACGTCGAGGTTGTGCTCGATCACGAGCAGGCTCGCTCCTGCGTCGAGCAGCCGCTGCAGGCAGCCGAGCAGCTCGTTGACGTCGCCCTGGTGGAGACCGGTCGTCGGCTCGTCGAGCACGTACAGTACGCGGGGCCCGGGCCGCCGCAGGAGCTGCGAGGCGAGCTTGACGCGCTGCGCCTCGCCCCCCGAGAGCGTATTCGCGGGCTGCCCCAGGCGGAGGTAGCCGAGCCCGATCTGCTCCAGCACCTTCAGCCGCCGCGTGACCTTGGCTTGCCCGGCGAAGAAGTGGAGCGCCTCGTGGACAGTCATGTCCAGCACCTGGTCGATCGTCTTGCCGCGATAGCGGACCTCGAGGACGGGCGGCCGATAGCGCCGGCCCCCGCACCCCTCGCACACGAGGAAGACGTCGGCCAGGAACTGCATGTCCACGCGGATCTGCCCGTCTCCCCCGCACGACTCGCAGCGCCCGCCGGCGACGTTGAAGGAGAAGTGGCTGCCGTCGAGGCCGCGCTCGCGCGCGTCGGCCGTCGCGGCGAAGAGCTCCCGGATCCCGTCGAAGGCCTTCAGGTAGGTCACGGGGTTCGAGCGCGGGCTGCGGCCGATCGGCGACTGGTCCACCACCTCGACCTCGTCCACGAACTCGACGCCCTCGACGATCGTGCCTCCGGGCAGCTCGACCCTCCGGCCGCGGCGCTGGAGCGCGGCGCAGATCACGTCGTGCACGAGCGTCGACTTGCCGGACCCCGAGACGCCGGTGACCACGGTGAGCGCACCCAGCGGGATCTTCACGTCGATCCCCTTGAGGTTGTGGATGCAGGCCCCCTTCACGACCAGCGAGAGGTTGTTCCCGCGCCGACGCTTGGGAGGGACGGCGATGCGCAGGTCGCCCCGGAGGTACTTGCCGGTCAGGCTGCGGCCGTCCGCGAGGAGAGCCGGGAAGCTACCCTGGAAGACGACGCGCCCGCCCTGCTCTCCCGCCCCCGGCCCGAGATCGATGATGTGGTCCGCCGAGCGCATGATCGCAGGGTCGTGCTCTACCAGAAGGACCGTGTTGCCCTGGTCGCGGAGCGCGCGAAGGATTCCGATCAGCCGTTCCGTGTCGCGCGGGTGCAACCCCACCGAGGGCTCGTCGAGCACGTAGAGCGTCCCCACGAGGCCGGTGCCGAGCGCGGTGGCGAGGGCGATGCGTTGGGCCTCGCCGCCGGAAAGGGTCCCCGAGGGACGGTTCAGCGTCAGGTAGTCGAGGCCCACGTCGGCGAGGAAGCCGAGCCGGCGGTCGATCTCGTAGAGGACCTTGCTCGCCACGGTTTTCTCGGCGTCCTCGAGCACGAGGCTCGCGAAGAAGCGACGCGCGTCGCGAACCGCAAGGCCGGAGACCTCGTCGAGGCTCTGGCCGCCCACCTTCACTCGGAGGGCTTCGGGCCGCAGGCGGCTGCCGTGGCATGAGGGGCACTCCTGGTAGCCGCGATAGCGGGAGAGGAAGGCCCGCACCTGGACCTTGTACTTCTTGGCCTCGAGCCAGCGGAAGAAGCCGAGGACGCCCGAGAACTCCTCGTCGCCTTCGAGCACCTGCCGGCGCTGCGCCTCGTCGAGGCGGGACCACGGACGGTCCACGGGGATGCCCCGCCGCCGGGCGAAGCGCCGCAGCTCGGCCTGCTGCCCGCGATAGTGCGGCTTGCTCCAGGGCTCGATCGCGCCATCGGCGAGGCTCTTTTCCTTGTTGGGCACGACGAGGTCGAGGTCGACCTCGATGAGGTTGCCGAAGCCGTGGCAGCCCGGGCAGGCCCCGAAGGGGTTGTTGAAGGAAAAGAGGCGCGGCTGGGGCTCGAGGAAGGTCCGCGCGCAGCGCGCGCACTCGAAGCGCTCGGAGAAGCGCAGCGTCGGGCCGTCCTTGACGACGGCCACCGCCTGCCCGGAGCCCTCGCGGAAGGCGGTCTCCAGCGAGTCCACGAGCCGCGACCGGATGTCGCCGCCCACCGCCAGCCGGTCGACGAGCACGAGGAGGGCCTCGCCGAGGTCCTCCGAAGAAGCGAGCGCATCCTCGGCCATCACGGTCTCGCCGTCCCGCAGCAGACGCGCGAAGCCCTTCTTCTGGAGGCTGTCCAGGAGGTCCGGGAGCGGCGTCCCCCCCACCGCCACCGGGAAGGCCACCGAGAGCCGCGCCCCCTCGGGCAGACCGAGGAGCCGGTCCGCCGCCGAGCCGGCGGTGTCCCGCTGGACCTCCTCCCCGCAGGCGTCGCAGATCGTCCGGCCGATGCGGGCGAAGAGGATGCGCAGGTGGTCGTGGATCTCGGGGCTCGTCGCCACCGTGGACCGGGGGTTGCGGGAGGGGCTCCGCTGCTTGATGGCGATGGCCGGGCAGATCCCGTCAAGGGCGTCCAGGGCGGGCTTTTCCATCCGCTCCAGGAACTGCCGGGCGTAGGCGGACAGGCTCTCCACGTAGCGGCGCTGGCCCTCGGCGTAGAACGTGTCGAAGGCAAGGCTGCTCTTGCCGGATCCGGACACCCCCGTCACCACCACGAGCTTGCGGGTGGGGACGGAGACGTCGACTCCCTTCAGGTTGTGGACTCGGACTCCCCGAGCGACGATTTCCGTCGGCATGGCAACCCCTGATATTACCATGCCCGCCACGAACGACCGCTGTGAGCCGGGTTACTCGAAGTAGCCCGTGACGTCGACGATCACGTGCGCAGTCGTCCCCGGTAACTGGGAAACGTAGGCCGCGATCTCGGCATTGTCGCTCAAGGCCACGATGCCGTTGCTCCCCCGCGTCTGGCCGGTCCGGTAGTTGACGGAGGAGACCTGGGGGAGGGCGAGGCCCGCAGGGAAGAGTCTCAAGTTCCCGTCCGCACCGGGTGCCGTCACGGTGACGTTCACGGCGAGGGCCTGGGCGCTGCTCGGGATCCCGCACTCGTTCGCGACTGCGAGCACGCGGATGGACCGGGCCTCCAGCGCGGGGCCCCCGATCGGCGCGCCAGATGCCGGCCGCGTATCGACGAGTCGGCAGGGCGGGAGCGTGTAGAACCGGCTCGGCACCGACACGAGCACGGTGTCCATGGCCGTGTCGTTCTCCGGCACGAGGTCGGGCTCGTCCCCGACCACGGACGCGGTCGCGCTCAGCACTCCCCGCGCTCCCGCGTCCACGGCCACCTCCACGGCCACCGTGCCGGTATCGCCCAGGGCCAGCGGGCCGAGCGCGCACTCGAGCATTCCGCCCAGCGCGTGGCACGCGCCCGGCCCGGGGATGGAAGCGACGAACGATGTGCCCGCGGGCAGGACTGTCGTCACCGTCATTCCCGGAGAGTGCGCAGGCCCGAGGTTCGTGACCGCCACCAGGTAATCGAGGATCCCGCCCGGTGCGACGGAGTCCGGCGAGCGCGTCAGTTCGAGGGCCAGGTTGGCGGTAGGGTGAACGACATCGGTGTCCGTCGCCGAGTTATTCGTGGGATCGCGGTCGACGACGGTCGAAGGCGGCGTCACCTCCGCGGTGTTCGACAGCGGCCCTGCCGCCCATCCGGCGATCGTGCAGCTCGAGGTGTATGTGACGGCCTGGCCGGGGGGGAGAGTCACGGTGTCGTCGATGCTCCCTCCGAACGGCCCCGGCGTGCACACCGCTCCCCCCGCGCCCGCGCACGTCGTCGAACAGGTGAGTGTCGAGGGAAGGACGTCCCGCACCCTCGCCCCCGCCACGCCGTCGAGGCCCCTGTTGGAAACGGTGACGGTGTATGCGACGGTCGCCCCCGCGTGCGTGCTCGTGACTCCGTCGGTCTTCGTTACTTGCAGATCCGCTTCGGGGAAGACGAGGGCCGATCCCGCCCCGGGGCCGCCGGGAGTGTCGTCGAACGGGGCCCCGAGAAGGATCGTGCGGTCGGAGAGGGCCACCGAGGCGCCGAGAGCGTCCCCGTCCTCGCCATCCGACGCGACGAGCTTTGCCGTCTCGCTCCACGTTCCCGACTCCCGAAGGAAGAGGTACGCGGAGCCCTTCCCCAGGGCCTGGTCGCTGTTGCCGGTGCCCACCAGCACGCGCCCCCCGTCCGTGGCTACGGAGACACCGAAGCGATCGGCGGTCTGTGGGCTCGACGGCCCGAGAATGGCCTCCTCGCTCCACGTCGAGCCCGACCGCGCGAACACGTAGGCGGCGCCATGGGGACGGTGGAGCTGCGCGCCCACTACCGCCGTGTTCCCGGCCACGGACACGGAGAACCCGAAGAAATCGCCCGCCGCGCCGTCCGACGGGGAGAGCCTCTGCTGCTCGGCCCAGGCTCCTCCGGAACGCACGAACACGCGGACGGACCCAGGTCGGTCTCCAGAAGGAGGGCCGTCGGCGGGCGCACCGACGAGGAGGGTGTCGCCGGAGAGGGATATCGACTGCCCGAACTGTGCAGTCTCGACCCGCTCGGCGGCGGTGAGCTTCTGGGTCTCGGTCCACGTCTCGCCCGATCGCGTGAAGATGTAGGCGGAGCCCTTGTACGAATCGTCGGCGGGGACGCCGACGACGAGCGTGTCTCCCTGGAGGGCAACCGAGGTCCCGAAGTAGTCTCCGAGTCCCATGTCCGATGCGGTGAGCCGCTGCTGCTCCGTCCACGTCGCTCCCTTGCGGACGAACACGTAGACGGCGCCGTACGCGGGGCCGCCCCCGATCGGGTCGTGGAACGGCCCCCAGAGCGGGGCTCCCACCACGAGGGTCTCGCCCGAGACGGACACCGAGAACCCGAAACCGTCCTGATCCTTCCGGTCCGAAGCGATGAGCTTCTGCTGCTCGGCCCACTGACCGCCGGACTCGACGAAGACGTAAGCAGAGCCCGTGTAGGCGCTGCCGAGCGTGCGGTCGGTGTATGCACCCACGACGGCCGTGTCGCCGGACGTGGCCACCGACCAGGCGAAGTTGTCGAACGCCGGCGAATCCAGAACGAGGGGCTTCTCGAGCCTCTGCTCTACGATCCAGTGGCCACCCACCTTCCTGAGGACGTACGCCTCCCCCGCGTTCGATCCCGTGGGCCCATCGTGGTAGGGCGCACCCGCCACGACGGTATCGCCGTCGACGGCAACCGAGAAGCCCATGAGCTCCGTCGGCTGCCCGCTCAGCGTGGCTTCCCCGCTCCAGGTGGCCCCGGACCGTCCGAACACATTGACCCACCCGACGTAGCCGGATGACCCCAGGGCCCCGACGACGATCGTGTCCCCGGAGACGGAGACTGACTGCCCCGCGGAGTCTCCGAACCCCTGGGCCAGCACCTGCTGCGGCGTCCAGACTCCCGCAGTCCGCACGAAGACGTGGGCTCCGGTGTTCTGCAGGGAGAAAGCCGGAGCGCCGATCACCACCGTGTCTCCCGAGACGGAAACGGATGCGCCGAAGTGGCCCTGGTACAGCGGCGGAGATGCGGTCAGCGTCTGCTCCACCGCCCACGTCGCCCCCGAGCGAACGAACACCTGCGCCGAGCCCACGCCGCTCTCGTCGCCCGGCGCGCCGACCACTGCCGTAAGTCCCGAAACGGACCCGGAAGCGCCGAGTCCGTCGCCGGCGGCGCCGAGCGGGGCCTCGAGCTTCTGCTGTGCGCTCCACGTCGTTCCCGATCGCACGAACACGTAGGCGGCACCGGCGTCGATTCCGCGTCCATTGTCGACTCCGGGTGCGCCGACGAGCAGGACGTCTCCGGACACCGAGACGGAGCGCCCGAACGAATCCTCTGGCGCTCCGTCGAGGGCCGTGAGCTTCTGCTGCTGGGTCCAGGTGCCGGCGGATCGCACGAACACGTACACCGAGCCCCCT
>JBKPBQ010000206.1:0-6119 GCA_046726955.1 Acidobacteriota bacterium | reverse complement strand
CTCCATGACGCCGGCCATCTGCTGGTGCATGGTGATCGGGTCGGAGCCCTCGACGAAGTAGGGCGTCCACCCATAGCCGCGGAACAGGCTGTCCAGCTCCTCGTGGGAGATCCGCGACAAAAGGGTCGGATTGGCGATCTTGTAGCCGTTGAGCTGCAGGATCGGCAGCACCGCGCCGTCGCGGATCGGGTTCAGGAACTTGTTGGAGTGCCAGGACGTCGCGAGCGGACCGGTCTCGGCCTCGCCGTCGCCGACCGCGACCGCGACGAGCAGGTCGGGATTGTCGAAGGCGGCGCCGAACGCGTGGGAGATGCTGTATCCGAGCTCGCCGCCCTCGTGGATCGAGCCCGGGGTCTCGGGCGTGCAGTGGCTGCCGATGCCGCCCGGGAAGGAGAACTCCTTGAAGAACAGGCGCAGCCCGTCCTCGTCCTGCGCCTTGTCCGGGTAGACCTCGGAGTAGGTGCCCTCGAGATAGACCGGCGCCAGCACCCCCGGCGCGCCGTGACCGGGGCCGGCGAGGAAGATGGCCTCGAGGTCGTACTTGTTGATCAGGCGGTTGAGGTGGACGTACATGAAGCTCAGGCCGGGGCTGGAACCCCAGTGACCGAGCAGGCGGTGCTTGACGTGCTCGCGCGCGAGCGGCTCGCGGAGCAGGGGATTGTCGCGCAGGTAGATCATGCCCGCCGCGAGGTACGTGCAGGCCCGCCAGTACGCGTCGATCGTCCGGAGCTCCTCGCCCGAAAGACGCTCCTCGGCCAGGGCCGCGGCGGCGCCTGCCGCGCCCGCCGGCATCGGCTTCTTCGTCATGCCTTCCTCCCGAACGCGACCGACATCACCGCTTGCCCAACTGCTCCTTCGCCGCCGCCACGATCCCTTCCGTCTCGAACCCGAACTTCCTCTGCAGCTCCTTGAGTGGCGCCGAGGCTCCGAACGTGGTCATGCCGATGACGCGGCCGGACGCCCCCACGTAACGCTCCCAGCCCAGTGTCGACCCTTGCTCGATCGCGACCCGTGCGCCCACCGTGGGCGGCAGAACAGCATCGCGGTAGTCCCGCGGCTGGTGGTCGAAGATCTCCCAGGACGGCATCGAGACGACACGCGAGCGGATGCCCGCGGCGACGAGCGTCTCGTGGGCGTCCACGGCCAGGCTGAGCTCGCTGCCCGAGGCGATGAGGATCACCTCGGGATTACCGCCCGGCGCGTCCGCGAGGACGTAGGCGCCGCGCGCGACGCCCGCGGCGGAGGCGTACCGCTTGCGGTCGAGGGTCGGCAGCGCCTGGCGCGAAAGCGCGAGCACGGCCGGCTGGTGGCGCAGCGACATCAAGTAGCGATACGCCTCGACGACCTCGTTGGCGTCACCGGGCCGCAGCGTGACGAGGCCGGGGATGGCGCGCAGCGAGACCAGGTGCTCCACGGGCTGGTGCGTGGGGCCGTCCTCGCCGTCGCCCATGGCATCGTGCGTGAATACGAAGATCGTCGGCAGCTCCATGAGCGCAGAGAGCCGAATGCCCGGCCGCGCGTAGTCACTGAAGATGAAGAACGTCGCCCCGTAAGCCCGCAGCTTCGACAGCGAGAGGCCGTTGACGGCCGCGGCCATCGCGTGCTCGCGGATGCCGAAGTGGAGGTTCTTGCCGCTCGGGCTCTCCTTCTGGAAGTTGCCCGCGCCCTCGTAGGTCAGCGTCGTCTTGTTCGAGGGGCCCAGATCCGCGGAACCACCGAGGAACCACGGGATGTTCTGCGCGAGCACGTTCAGCACCTTGCCCGAGGCCTCCCGGCCCGCCAGGCCCTTGGCATCAGCCGGGAACACGGGGAGGTTCTTGTCCCAGCCTGCCGGCAGCTCTCGCCGCTGTATCTGGTCGATCTCCTCGGCCAGCTCGGGGTGAGCGGTCCGGTAGGACGCGAAGAGCTCCGTCCACTTCCTCCGCGCGAGAGCACCGCGCGCCCCGATCCCCGCCGCGAAATGATCGCGCACGCCGTCGGGGACCAGGAACTGCGCGTCCTCCGGCCATCCATAGCTACGCTTGACGAGGCGGCACTCCTCCTCGCCGAGCGGCTCGCCATGGGCCGCGGCTTTGTCGTGCTTGTGAGGAGAGCCGTAGCCGATGTGGCTGTCGAGAACGATGAGCGTGGGACGCCCCTTCGTCTCCCGGAATACGGAGAGGGCCTGCTCGATGCGTTCGGTGTCGTTGGCGTCGCCTACGCGCAGGACGTTCCACCCGTAGGCGAGAAAGCGACCGGCCACGTCTTCGGTGAACGCGAGGTTCGTGGAGCCCTCGATCGTGATCTTGTTGTTGTCGTAGACCCAGCAGAGGTTGTCGAGGCCGAGGTGGGCGGCGAGCGAGGCGGCCTCGCTCCCCACGCCCTCCATGAGGCAGCCGTCGCCGACAACTACATAGATGTCGTAGTCGAAGATGGGGAAGCCCGGCCGGTTGTAGCGCTCGGCGAGCCATTTCCGAGCGATCGCCATCCCCACGCTCGTGGCCGCGCCCTGGCCGAGAGGACCCGTCGTCGTCTCCACGCCCGAGACCCAGTGGTACTCGGGGTGGCCGGGCGCCTTGCTCCCGATCTGGCGGAAGCGGCGGATGTCCTCGAGGGAAACCGAAGGCTCCCCGAGCCGCTCGTATTCCGCGTTGACGGCCCGCGTCCCGGAGAGGTGGAGGACGGACCAGAGCAGCATCGAGGCGTGGCCGTTCGAGAGGACGAACCGATCGCGGTTGGGCCAGATCGGGTCCAGGGGATCGAAGCGCATCACGCGGTTCCAGAGCGTGTAGACGAGGGGTGCTAACGCCATCGGCGTGCCGGGGTGGCCCGACTTGGCCTTCTCCACTGCGTCGATCGAGAGCGTGCGGATGGTGTTGACCGCGAGCTGGTCGAGCTCGGCGGCGGTCCGGGCAGGGGCGACGGTCGTAGTGCTCATGGATTGGTCCTCGTCGATTCGAGCTCCAGGGACGCCACCTTGCCCAGGCGGCGCAAGTGTCGCGGGGCGTCGCTGAACTCGGCGGCCAGGAATGTCCGCACGAGGTCCCAGGCGACACTCGGCCCCACGGTGCGGCCGCCGACACAGATGACGTTCATGTGATCGTCCTCGACTCCCTGCGCCGCGGAGAAGTGGTCGTGGATGAGTCCGGCGTGGACGCCCGCGACCTTGTTGGCGCAGATGGAGGCGCCCACGCCGCTGCCGCAGACGGCCACCCCGCGCTCCACCGTGCCCGCGGCCACGGCCCGGGAGAGCGGGATGACGAAGTCCGGATAGTCGTCGTCCGGGTCCAGCTCGTTCGCCCCGAAGTCGACGATGGTGTACCCGGCGGCGCGGAGCCGGGCGACGAGATCTTGCTTGAGGCCGAACCCGCCGTGGTCGGTCGCGATTCCCACCCGCCGGACGCCGCCTTCGCGGCGTGACGTCGGCTCCGAGGGTAGAGACACCGAACGCGCCGCCTCGCGGTCGGCAAGGACCAGGGCGTGGCTCCGACGAATCCGGCTCGCGGGAATCGACGGATCCCCCTCGCAGAGGCGCGCCATCATCTCCGCTTTCTCCGGCCCCGTGACCAGCCACACGATGCGCCGCGCGCGATTGAGCACCGGATAGGTCAAGGTCATTCGTCGCCGACCCTGATAGACGCCGGATAGCGCGACGTCGGCCGCGGTCACCCCGAGCACCGGATCTCCGGGCACGAGGGACGCGGTATGGCCGTCGGGCCCGAGGCCGAGGTGGGCGAGATCGAGAACGGGGGGAGAGCCAGCGATCTGCCGGAGCGTCCGCGCGTACTCCGCGCTCGCCGCCTCCAGGTCGGCCGATTCCACGGGCATGGCGTGGATCTGCTCGGGGGGTATCGGGCAATGCGCGAGCAGGCTCTCGCGCAGGTGGGTGAGGTTTCGGTCGGGATCGCCGAGAGGCGCCACACGCTCGTCCACTTGGACGACGTGCACGCTCGCCCACGGCACATCTTCGTCGGCGAGGGCCCGCAGCATCTTCCAGGGGGTACGCCCTCCGCTGACGGCCACGACGAAGCGACCACGCGCCTCCACCGCTGCTCGCGCTTCAGCCGCGGTGAACGAAGCGCCTGCGCGGGCGACCGCATCGGCATCGGCCAGGGCCTTGATCCTCATGACGCCCTCACCGTCGGGTTCTGCCATCCTCCCGGGGGCGAGACTCTCGAGTCGACCTCTTTCGGTCCCCACGTGCCCGGCTCGTACTCGTAGATGGGAGTGCCATCCTTCAGCACGGGATCGACGATGCGCCACGCTTCTTCCACGTAATCCTCGCGGGCGAACAGCGTGGCGTCTCCGAGCATGGCGTCTCCCAGCACTCGCTCGTACGCGTCCATCTCGTCGGCGCGGGGGAGCTTGGTCCCCACCATCTCCGCAATGTGGCTGCGCGTCTCCTGCCCGGGGGCGATGACGTTCGCGCCGATGGCGAGCGTGACCTCGGGGCTGATCCGGAAGCGGACGTAGTTCGACTCGAGGTCGAAGCCGTGGAACATCGTGGGAGGCTGGCGGAGTCGTGCCACGACCTCCGTGCACGTCACGGGCAGGGACTTCCCGGCCCGGATGTAGAAGGGCTCACCCTTCCAGCGCCACGAATCGATCCGCAGGCGCAGGGCCACGAAGGTCTCTACCTTCGATTCCAGGGCCACTCCCTTCTCCGACCGGTAGCCGCGGAACTGTCCGCGTACGACGTCGTCCGCGACGAGCGACGGGATCGCCTTCAAGACCTTGACCTTCTCGTCCCGGATCGATTCGCTGTCGGTCCGGACCGGAGGCTCCATGGCCAGGTTGCTCAGGACCTGGAAGAGGTGGTTCTGGACCACGTCGCGCACGGTGCCCGTCTGGTCGTAGAAGGCCCCTCGGCCCTGGATCCCGAAATCCTCGGCCATGGTGATCTGCACGCTCTCCACGTGCGCGCGGTTCCAGCAGGGGTCCAGGAAGCTGTTGGCGAAGCGGAAGAAGAGCATGTGGTGCACCGGGCGCTTGCCGAGGTAGTGGTCGATCCGGAAGATCGACGACTCGTCGAAGGCTCCGAGCAGGACCCGGTTGAGCTCCCGCGCGGAAGCAGCGTCGTTGCCGAACGGCTTCTCGACGATGACGCGGGCGCTGCTCGTTTCGTCCGCCTTGCCGAGCTGCTCCACCACCACTTCGAACATCACGGGGGGGATGGCCAGGTAGTGCGCGGGCCGGCGGGCGGTACCGAGCTCCCGGCGAATGGCCTGGAAGGTCGCGGGGTCCCGATAGTCGCCGTCGACATAGCGCAGCCGGCTGCTGAGCGTGGCGAACGCCTCGGAATCGAGTCCGCCGTGCTTCTCGAGGCTGTCCTTGGCCCGGGCCTTGAGCTGCTCGAGGTTCCAGCCCGCCTTGGCCACGCCGATGACCGGAACGTCGAGGTGCCCGCGCTTCACCATCGCCTGCAGCGCGGGGAAGATCTTCTTGTACGCGAGGTCCCCGGTCGCGCCGAAGAACACCAAGGCGTCGGAGCGGACGGCGGTCATCGTGCGCTCCGCTCGCTCGACGGCTTCTCGACGTGCCCGCCGAACTCGAAGCGCATGGCCGAGAGCAGCTTGTCCGCGTAGTCGGCCTCGCCGCGCGAGCTGAAGCGCTCGAAGAGGGCGGACGTGAGGACGGGAACGGGCATCGCCTCGTCGATGGCAGCCTTGATCGTCCACCGCCCTTCGCCGGAGTCGGACACGCGCCCCTGGAAGCCCTCGAGCACCGGGTCCTTTACGAGCGCGGCGGCCGTCAGGTCGAGCAGCCAGGAGGCCACGACGCTGCCGCGTCGCCACACCTCCGCGATGTCGGGGAGGTTGAAGTCGAACTGGTAGTGCTCGGGGTCGCGCAGCGGCGTCGTCTCGGCGTCGACCGCTCCGCTTCTCTTGCCGACATCCGCGGAGCGAAGGATCCCCAGCCCCTCCGCGTACGCGGCCATGATCCCGTACTCGATCCCGTTGTGGACCATCTTGACGAAGTGGCCCGCGCCGTTCGGCCCGCAGTGGAGATACCCCTGCTCGGACGTGCCGGCGGACCCATTCCGTCCCGGGGTGCGGGAAATGTAACCGGCGCCCGGAGCCTGCCGCGCGATGATCGGATCGAGGCGCTTCACAAGCGCCGCCTCGCCGCCGATCAGCAGG
>JBKPBQ010000205.1:0-11231 GCA_046726955.1 Acidobacteriota bacterium | reverse complement strand
GCGTAGGGCTTCTCGGTCGTCCCCTTGCGCACGTTGTTCGCGCCCCGCCGGTAGAAGTTCCGCAGCATCTCGGAGCCGTTGCGCGCCGTGTACTGGAGGGCGGCGAGCACCGCCGTCTCCATGTAGTTCGTGTTGTTGCGGAGTGACCACTTCACTTTCTTTGGCGGCGGCACCATCCGATACCAGTCGGGCTCCGTCACCGCGCGGCCCGTGTAGCGGATCCGCTCGCCGTCGATCACGCGGTCCATCGTCTCCGCGCTCGCGTTGCCGAAGGTCTCGTAGCCGCGAGCGAGCCCGTTGTGGTTGATGGCGACGGAATCCTGGAAGACCTGGGCGAAGCCCTCGCCGAAGCCGTACGTCCAGACCCCGGGCATCCCCATGGCGGTGAGCGTCGAGACCTCGTGGAAGGCGATCGTGTGCCACTCGCTGAAGACGCTGGGGTCGAGGTTGGTGCTGTAGGGGCCGGTGCCCGTCCAGATCGACAGGAGCGGCACCGACTCGTGGAGGTCGTGCACGACGAGCGGATGCCACTTGAGGTACGCGTCCTGCGTGGCGCGGGTGAGGGCGAGCTTCCTCTGGATGCCGTCGCGGTTGTTGTCGTGCCGCACGTACTTGCCCCAGTAGGGCGGCGTGAGCGGGGGCAGGTTGTCGTACTCGGTCTTGCCCTTGAGGTGACGGTAGAACCACTCGACCATGCGGTCGCGCCCGTCGGCCTCGGCCACGGGATTGATGAGCACGATCAGGTGGTCGCGGATCTCCCGGACGTACGGCGCCTCGGAGACGGCCAGGCGGTGCGCGAGCTCCATCAGCATCTCCGGCGAGCCCGTCTCCCCGGAGTGCAGGCCGCCGTGCAGCATGTAGAGGGGCTTCACGCTCCCGATCAGCTCCTCGGCCTTCTTGTCGTCGGTGCGGCGGGGATCGGCGAGGTCGGCCATCGCTTGCCGGATGCGGTCGAGGTCGTCCAGGCTCTTCTCGTCGCCCACGATCACGAGCAGGAGCTCGCGCCCTTCCTCGGACTTGCCGATCGTTTCCACCCGCACTCGCCGCGTGGCCTGGGCGAGCGCGCGGTAGTACGCGTAGATCTTCGTCGTGCTCGAGAGCTCGCCCGGCGCCCCCACGATGTGGCCGAGCTGCTTCGTGGGCGAGGGGACGTTCGGGTGGTGCGGAATGTAGCTGACCCAGGGCGAAAGGAAGCGGGGCTCGGTGGTCGCGGCGGCGATGGCCTCGACGGAGCCGGGCTCCGGCGTGTCCGGCGACTGGGCGAGAACGGCCGGGGACGACGCCAGAGAGCACAGGACCAGGACCGTGCGCGCGAACGTCCGCTCGATCATCGACATGTTCTCCAAATCGCGGGAATGGAACTACGGTTGTACGAGCGGGCCGTAGGCGTCCGGGCGCCGGTCGCGGTAGAACTGCCAGGTGGAGCGGACCTCCTCGATCATGTCGAGGTTGAGGTCGGCCACCACGAGCGCGTCCTTGTCGCGCGGACCCTGGGCCACGATCTTGCCCTTGGGGTCGCAGAAGTAGCTCTTGCCGTAGAACTCGCCCATCTTCCACGGTGCTTCCCAGCCCACGCGGTTGATGGCGCCCACGAAGTAGCCGTTGGCGACCGCGTGGGCCGGCTGCTCCAGCTCCCACAGATACTCGGAGAGGCCGGCGACCGTGGCCGAAGGGTTGAAGACGATCTCCGCCCCGGCGAGGCCGAGCGCGCGCGCGCCCTCGGGGAAGTGGCGGTCGTAGCAGATGTAGACGCCGACCTTGGCGTGGGCGGTCTCGAAGACGGGATAGCCGAGGTTGCCCGGACGGAAGTAGAACTTCTCCCAGAATCCCGGCTTGCAGTGCGGGATGTGCGTCTTCCGGTACTTGCCCAGGTACTTGCCGTCCGCGTCGATGACGGCGGCGGTGTTGTAGTAGACGCCGGTCTGGTCCTCCTCGTAGACGGGGACGACCATCACCATCTTGTGCTTCTTCGCCGCCTTCTGCATGAGCGAGACGGTCGGTCCCTCGGGCACGCGCTCCGTCAGGTGGTACCACTTCGTCTCCTGCTCCGCGCAGAAGTAGGGACCGTAGAAGATCTCCTGCAGGCAGAGCAACTTTACCTTCTGCGCGCCCGCCTGGTCGATGAGCTTCATGTGCTTGTCGACCATCGCCTTCTTGATCGCGGGAAGGCCCGCCTCGGGGCCCTTCACGTTCGAAGCCTGGATGAGACCTGCGCGCACGACGCGGGGCATGGCGGCTCCTTTTCTCGAGGCTGGGCGATTATGCTACAGGTCCATGACCGCCACCCTCAAGCTCCGCACGCTCGTGGTCGTTGCTGCAGCGCTCACCGCCTGCCGCAGCTCGCAGGCTCCGCGGCCCGGCGCGCCAGCGCCGCCTCCCGACCTCGCCCGTCCCTACGTCGGCCAGACCCTGCTCCTGCGCTACCGCGGCGACGAGAAGAAGTGGTCTCTCGATCGCAAGTCGCTGGACAAGCAGTCCGGCAGCTGCGACGTCGCCGTCTTCGTGAGGGATGCCTCCTTCGACAAGGGAACGGCCCAGTTCCTGCTGGAGTACCTGGGCCAACCGCGGACCGAGAAGTGGCGGAGCAAGTGCCGCAAGCCGGTCCAGGCGATCACGCTTCGCGTGAGCGGCCTGGGCGGCGACTCCGAGGCGGCCGTGCGCGGGGCCGTGGGTCAGGTCCTCGCGACGCCCGAAGCGTGGCTGGCCGCGCACGGCAACCGCTTCGACTTCCCGGCTGGTGTCGGCGAGCCGAAGCTGGTCGCCGACCGCTCGACCGTCGCCGCGCAGGACGAGATGCGGGTCGCGCGCGACGTCACGCGCTGGCCCCGGAGGCTGCTGTGGGTCGAGCCCGCGTACTCCGACCCGGGCAAGGTCAAGCACGAGGGCGAGATCGACCTGGAGGCGGTGGCGGGGGCGGACGGGCGGCTCTACCGCGCGAAGGTCACGACGCCGCTCGACGACCGGCACGAGAAGTTCATCATGCGCGGCTTCCCGCTGTGGCGCTTCGAGCCCGCGCGGAAGAAGGACGAGGCGGTCGCGGCCCGGGTCACGGAGCGGACGGTCTTCCGCATCTACTGAGCCGCGCGACGAGCGGCCGCGCTCCCATCAGCTCCGGGCGCGGGCCGCCGCCTGGAGGAGCGCCCGCTTCGCGAGGACGGTCGCGAGGTGCGTGCGGAACTCCTTCGACGCGTAGAGATCGCCGAGGGGGTCCTTGATCGCCTCCCCGACCTTGGACGCGGCGGCAGCGATGCGTCCCTCGTCGAGCGCTTGGCCGACGAGCGCCGCTTCGGCCGCCTTTGCCCGCACCGGGTTGACGGTGACGCCTCCCACCACGACGCTGGCGCGCGCGCATTTCCCGTCCTTCACCTCGACGATCGCCGCGGCCCCCACCACGGCGTAGCTCGAGGCCGGGTGCCGGTGCTTCAGGTATGCGCCGCCCGTTCCCTTGCCGTAGGTGGGGATGCGCACGGCCGTCAGGATCTCCGCCGGCTGGAGGTCGGTCGTGAACAGGTCCTTGAAGAAGCCTTCGGCCGGGATCTCGCGTGGCCACGGCCCGGCGGCGAGCAGCGTCGCCCCGAGGGCGACGACGACAGTGGGGAGGTCGGCGGAAGGATCCGCGTGGGCCAGTGATCCGCCGATCGTCCCGCGGTTGCGCACCTGGACGTCGCCGATCTGCGACGCGGCCTCGGCGAGGATCGGGCAGCCGGCCGCGACCTCCGGCGACGCGGCGACCGTCGCGTGGGTGGTGGTGGCTCCGATGAGGAGGGAGCCGCCCTCGGACTTGATGCCCGACAGCTCCTTGAGGCCGGAGAGGTCGACGAGCGCCGACGGCGACGAGACGCGCAGTTTCATGGCGGGCAGCAGGCTGTGCCCGCCGGCGAGGAGCTTGGCGTCCTTGTTCGACTGGAGGAGGCTCTGTGCCTCCGCCAGCGACTTCGGCCGGTGATAGTCGAATTCGGCGGCGTACATGGTCTAGCTCCTCTTCGCGTCGCGGATGGCCCGCCACACGCGCTCCGGGGTGAGCGGCATGTCGATCTTCTTCACGCCGAGCGGGGAGACCGCGTCCAGGACCGCGTTGTAGACCGCAGGAGTGGACGCGATCGTTCCCGTCTCGCCGATGCCCTTCACACCGAGCGGGTTGACTGTCGTCGGCGTCTCCGTCATCCCGAGCTCGAGGCGGGGGAGGTTCTCCGCGCGCGGGATCGCGTAGTCCATCATCGAGCCGGTCAAGAGCTGCCCCTCGTCGGAGTACACAGCGCCTTCCCAGAGGGCCTGGCCCACGCCCTGCACGATCCCGCCGTGAATCTGGCCCTCGACGATCATCGGGTTGATGACCTTTCCGCAGTCGTCCACCGCCACGTAGCGCTCGAGCTTCGTCTCGCCGGTCTCCGCGTCCACGCGCACGACCGCGAGGTGCGCGCCGAACGGGTAGACGAAATTCGGCGGGTCGAAGAAGGCCGACGCCTCGAGCCCGGGCTCGACACCCTTCGGCATGTTCCAGGCAACGTTCGCCATGAGGGCCACGTCCTGGATCGTCTTGGCCTTCGCGGGCGTGCCCTTCACGAAGAACTTGCCGTCCGCGTAGTCGATGTCCTCGGCCGCCGCTTCCAGAAGGTGGGCGGTCACGAGCTTGGCTTTCTCCTTGATCTTCCCGATCGCGCCCATGAGCGCTCCCGAGCCGACGGCGGTGGTCCGGCTGCCGTACGTGCCCCAGCCCATCGGGGTCTGCGAGGTGTCGCCGTGGATGACGAGAACGTCTTCCACCGGGACGCCCAGCTCGCTCGCCACGATCTGCGCGAACGTCGTCTCCTCGCCCTGTCCGTGGGGCGAGACCCCGACCATGACGTGCACCTTGCCCGAGGGGTGGAAGCGCACGATCGCGCTCTCCCAGAGGCCGCCCCCGAAGCCGACGGCGCCCGCGACCTGCGAAGGCCCGAGGCCGCAGATCTCCGCGTAGGTGCAGAGACCGATGCCCATGTACTCGCCCTTGCCCCGAAGCTCCGCCTGCTTCTTGCGGAGCCCCGCGTAGTCGGCCATCTGCATCAGCTTGTCGAGCGTGCCGTCGTAGTTGCCGGTGTCGTAGACGATCCCGGTGGCCACGGTATGCCCGTCCTTGAAGGGCGGGATGAAGTTCTTGCGGCGCAGCTCCGCGGGATCGATCTTCAGCTCCGAGGCCAGGAGGTCCACGAGCCGCTCCACCATGAAGGTGGCTTCCGGCCGCCCGGCACCGCGGTAGGCGTCCACAGGGGTCGTGTTCGTGAACATCCCGAAGACGTCCTCGTGGATGTTCGGGATCTTGTAGGTGCCCGACAGCATCAGGCCGTGGAGGATCGTGGGGATCCCGGTGGACGCGGTGGAGAGATAGGCCCCGAGCCCGGCCCAGACCTTCGCGCGGATGCCGGTGATCGTGCCGTCCTTCTTCGCGGCGAGCTCGGCCTCCTGCACGTGGTCGCGCCCGTGGATCGTGCTCGTGTAGTTCTCGCTGCGCGTCTCCGTCCACTTCACCGGCCGGCCGAGCTTCTTGGACGCGAAGATGACCATCGCGTCCTCGGGGTAGTGGGGGATCTTGCTGCCGAAGCCTCCGCCCACCTCCGGGGCGATGACGCGGATGCGGTGCTCGGGGATGCCCGTGTCGAGCGACAGGAGGAAGCGCACGATGTGCGGGTTCTGCGTCGTCACCCAGAGCGTGACCTCGTCGTTGGCCGACACGTACTGGGCGAGGGAAGCCCGCGGCTCCATCGCGTTGGGAATGAGGCGCTGCTGGAGGATGCGGTCCTTGACCACGACCTCCGCGGACTTGAACGCGGCCTCCGCGTCGCCCCCGCTCACCTTCCAGTGGAAGCAGACGTTGCCGGGGACGTCGGCGTGGAGCTGGGGTGCTCCGGGCTGGGCAGCCTTCCAAGGGTCCACGACCACCGGGAGCGGCTCGTATTCGACCTCGACCTTGTCGGCGGCGTCGCGGGCCCGGTAGCGGTCCTCGGCGACCACCACGGCGACCGCGTTGCCCAGGTAGCGGACGGTGTCGAGGGCGAGCGGCGGATAGGGGGGCGTCTTGGTGTCGGAGTTCGGCACGACCCACGCGCAGGGGATGTTGCCGAAGCCGGCGTCCTTCATGTCCGCGCCGGTGAAGACGCCGAGGACGCCCGGCAGGCTGCGGGCCCGGGCTGTGTCTATCTTCTTTATGCGGGCGTGCGCGTAAGAGGAGCGGACGACGCTCAGGTGCACCATGCCGGGGAGGACGAAGTCGTCCGTGAACTTCCCCTGGCCGGTGAGGAGCCGGGGGTCCTCGCGGCGCTTGATCCCGGAGCCGAAGATGCGGGCAGCCACGGCCTACCTCGCCATCCGCGCCGCCGCGTCCTGGATGGAAGCGACGATGTTCTGGTAGCCCGTGCAGCGGCAGTAGTTCCCTTCCAGGCCGTGCCGGATCTCGGCCTCGCTGGGCTTCGGGTTCCTCGCGAGGATGTCGCAGGCGGTCATGACCATCCCCGGCGTGCAGAAGCCGCACTGCAGGCCGTGCTTCTCCCAGAACGCCTCCTGGACAGGATGGAGCTTGCCGTCCTTGGCGAGCCCCTCGATCGTGGTGACATTCGAGCCGTCGGCCTGGACGGCGAGGAGCGTGCAGGACTTCACGGCCTTGCCGTCGAGGAGCACGGTGCACGACCCGCACTGGCTCGTGTCGCAGCCGACGTTCGTGCCCGTGAGCCCTAGAGTTTCCCGGAGGAAGTGAACGAGAAGCTGCCGGGGCTCGACCTCGCGGGCTTCCCGGGCGCCGTTCACGGTGACGGAAACCGCGATCTTCATGGCCACCTCGGACTATGGAAGGGGCCGGCAGTATCCTCCCCGGCGCGCGACCGTGTCAACGGTCGCGTTCGGTCAGCCGATCTCCTCCCGCGGCGCGCCGCGCTCGGGCACGTCCTCGAGGAGCCCGCCGTGTCCGAGGCCCACGAGGTCCGCGCGCTCGAGGCGGTCGCCGGCGAGCAGCCGCGGCAGCACGAGGTCGAGCACGTTCTCCTTCGCGCTCCGCGCGCAGCCGGGGGCGGCCACGAGGGGCACCGCGCCGAAGCGAGCGAGCAGCAGGAGCTGGCCGGGGTCCACCGGAGCGCCGAAGGCCACGACCTCGCCGCCCGCGCGCTCGATGGCCCGGGGGGCGATGTCGTGGCGGTCCACGATTGCCGTCTCGCCGGCGAGGAGCAGGAGCTCGGCGCCCGCCTCCACGTGGCGGCGCAGGGCCTCGGCGAGTGCCGCCTCGCCCGTCTCGTCCTCGAGCGGCACGAAGTCCAGCGCGCGGATGGACGAGCCGAGGCCGGCCAGCCGATCGCGGAGGGGCGGCTCGAAGTCGCGCGCCACCCGCTCGCGGGCCGAGGACGAGCCGCAGAGCAGCAGCACGACCGCGCGAGCGGCGAGCGGGGTCACGGAGAGGAGCGGTCGGCCTTCGCCGGCCGCGTCCACCGCGCGGCGCACGGTCTCCTCGGGAAGCGCGAAGGGCAGGACCTTCACCGTGGCCACGACCTGCCCGGCCCGTACCGGGCGATCGCCGGCGAGCGTCGCGGCAGCGAAGCCTTCGATCTCGTTCAGGCGCGCGAGCCGCGTGGGGTCCACGCGAAGGACTCCGAGGGCGCTGGCGACCAGGTTGGCCCGCCCCGAGCTCGGCCCCACGAGCTTCAAGCCCGGACCCATCGCGGCCTCGGCGACTCGGCGCGCCCCCTCGTCCTCGCCGACGTCGCCCGTGCCCGGCTCGGCCACGTAGACCGACGTGCGCCCCAGGCCGCGCAGCAGCTCCACGTCGGCGGCGCTCAGCGGGCGGCCCTTGCGCAAGGCGAGGCGGCCGTCGGCGCCCGTCACGTTGTGCCCGAGAAGCTTGCCTTCGGCCTCCGCGAGGGGCACGGGGCCGAAGCGATAGACGGTCGGCCCGGCGGCGGCGGCGCCCTCGATGCGCTTCTTCACCTCCTCGAAGAAAGCACCGGTCAGCTTCTGCGTCACGCCCCCCATCAGGCGCGCGGCCAGGCTCGCGATCGTCCCCACCACCGCCACGTCGGCGGACCAGTGGAGCTCGGTCCCGCCTTCGCCCGCGTCGCGGAGCTGCATCTCGCTCGTCGCGTCCACGGCGCTCCCGGGAGCGTTGCCGTGGGCCTTCATCCGGGCCCGGTTGGGAGGATCGAGGTCGAGCCACTCCACGTCGGTCACGAAGCGCGCCTTGACGCTGCCGAAGCCGACGCCGGCGGTGGCGCGGAAACGTTGATCGGGTACGAGGATCTCGACGGACTCGAGGCCGGGTGCGCACTCCGCGACCTTGTGGGGATCGGTGAGGAAGGCCCAGACGGTGGCTCGGGGCGCGCCGATCGTGACCGTCCCCTCGAAGCGCATCGCGGTGTCGTTGAAAGTTATTGCAGGTGAGCGCGGCCGGTCAAGCACCGCCTCGCCGGACGCTAGCGTTGCGCCGCGCGCCGCCGCCCCGACGAGGACGAGGGCGAGCGCCGCCCGTCCGCGACGGAGGGAAGAGACCAGGAGCTCCTGAGCCTGGCCTCCCGGATCGACACGCGCCGCACGAAGGCGAGCACCTCGGGCCAGAGGCCTTCGGCCACCTCCGGACGGAAGAAGGCGAGGTGATCCACGGCGGGACGGCCCCGCGACGCGGTGTCGATGCGCTTGCGTTGGAGACGCCGCGTCCCCAGCGCCCCCACCAGCCGGCTCACCGCGGTCTCGGGGGCGCCTTCGTCGTCGGCGAAGGAGAACGAGAGCACTGGACAGGGAAAGCGGCGGAAGCGCTCGGCGGCCTGGGAGTCGTATCCGAGCAGGGACTGCGGATGCCGCAGGCAGCGGCACCAGTCGCGCGCCACGCCGCCGGGAAGCTCCACGCCCAGCCCGGACCAGGCTGGGAGATAGCCGAAGAGCCGCGTGAGGGACGGCGTGAGGTGGCACTGCCAGAGAAGACGCGCGCCGGCGCTGCCCTTCCAGTCCGTCCAGTGGGGGAGAGTCGCGCCGACGAGAACGAGGCCCGCCGCCCAGGCCAACTCGTCCACGAGGCCCAGGAGCTGGCCTCCGAACCCATGGCCGAGGACGACGACGGGACGGTGGCCGGCGGCGCGCGAGGCGAACCGCACGACCGCGCGCGCGTCTTCAGCCCAGTCGCGAAGGTCCGCGGAGAAGCCGCGCAGCGAGCGCGGACGCGCCTCGCCCACGCCGCGATAGTCGAAGGTCACGACCCGTACGCCCCATTGGACGAGCCAATGGGCGAGCGGCGCGTAGTGGTGCTGGGGGACGCCCATCGCGGGGTTGACGAGGACGACCGCCCAGGGCTGGTCTGCGCCCTCGTAGACGCGTACGGGCACGGCCACCTTGTCCTCGGTACGCACGAGGAGCCGGCCCATGGCGTCCAATCCTTTCTCGTCCCCTTCGACACCCCCCTCAGGAAGATGTACGGATCGCGGCGGATTTCCCTCCACAAGAAATCACGGAAGAAGACGGCTGCGGATGGAACATCCGCCGTCCCCCGACCGTAGCGTCTCTTCCCCCTCAGTACGGCGTGTCGCCGCCGTCCACGTTGATCGCCTGGCCCCGGATGATGCGGGCCGCGTCGGAGAGCAGGAAGGCGACGACGCGCCCGACCTCGATCGGCTGCACGTGCCGTCCCATCTGCTTCGGCTTCATCTCCGCGTGGAGGCTCGCGGCCGTCGTTCCCAGGCGGGGCGCCAGCCACTCCGCGACTCCCATGAGCATCGGGGTGTCGACGCCGCCGGGGCACACCGCGTTCACGTTGACGCCGCGGTCCGCCCACTCCGCGGCGAGCGAGCGGGTGAGGCTGATGACCGCGGCCTTGGTCGCGTTGTAGGCGGCCATGTTCGGGTAGCCGACCTTGCCCGCGTTCGACGCGACGTTGACGATCGTGCCGCCGCGGCCGGAGCGGATCATCTCGCGCGCGGCGGCGCGGCAGCCCGCGAAGAGGCCGGTCACGTTGACCCGCATCTGCAGCTCCCAGTCCTCCGGGCGCACGTCGAGCGCCTCGTCCATGCGCAGCGCTCCCGCGTTGTTGACCCAGCCGTCGAGGCGGCCCAGGGTCGCGACCGTGCGCGTGGCCGCCGCGTCCAGGCTGGCGGCATCCGTCACGTCCAGGACGAGGGACAGGGCGCGCCGGTCTTTGGCCTCGACCGCGGCCGCAGCTTCCCGGACCACGTCCGAGACGTCGCCGAGGGCCACGTCGGCGCCGTCCTCCGCGAGCGCCTCTGCGATCCCGCGTCCGATGCCGCGCCCGGCGCCCGTCACCAGGACCACCCGTCCCAAGAGCCGCATCGCCACATCCTCCCTGATCGAGCGTCTCGCGACACCGCCGCGGGCCGCTACGATGGCATACAATCGCGCGGGAACGAATGCTGCTCAAACAGAAGGTCATCGGACAGCACGTCCGAAGCCTCCGCCAGCGCGCCGGGTTCTCCGCTCGCGCGCTCGGGGCGCGGACGGGATTCTCCGCCAGCTTCATCTCGCAGCTCGAGAACGGCCTCGTCTCGCCGTCCATCGGCTCGATGCAAAAGATCTCCGCCGCCCTGGGCGTGACGCTGGGCGAGTTCTTCACCCAGGCGGGCGAGGGCGCGAGCGGCGTCATCGTCCGCGCCAAGGACCGGGTCCGCTTCGCCAGCCAGTGGTCGAACGCCGACCTGGAGTCCGCCGGGACGAACCAGCGGATGGAGGTGGTAGTGATCCACCTCGAGGCGGGGGGGCGCACGGGCAAGCACCCCTACGGGCACGACGGGGCCGAGGACTACGCCTACGTCCTCAAGGGACCGGTGGGACTCAGGCTCGGGCCCGACCAACACGTCCTCCGGACGGGC
Source organism: Acidobacteriota bacterium (assembly GCA_046726955.1). Classification (GTDB taxonomy): domain Bacteria; phylum Acidobacteriota; class Vicinamibacteria; order Fen-336; family Fen-336; genus CAVPGH01. Next base: position 408 of record JBKPBQ010000205.1, on the reverse strand, counting down.
GACGCCGTCTGCTTCATCCCGGGCGAGCTCCGCCTCTGGGAGAACCCGGGGCGGACGTCGGCCCGCCTCCTCTTCGTGACGGTGCGCGACCGGGGCGGCCGCGGCGACTGAACATCCGTACACTTCAACTAAACAACAACAATCCTTTCAACGACTTGCAATCGGACCCCGGGGCATCGTATGCTCATCGGATTGTCCGGCTGGCGCCGGACGGCGCTGAAGAGAGGTAATTCGAGAATGAACGTTGCCCGATCCGCTGTCCTTCCGGCGCTCGCCCTCGCGGCGGCGCTCCTCGTGCCTGGTTGCGGCTCGGGGTCCTCCACGAACCCCACCCCGAACCCGACGCCGGTCTCCGGGCCCACCCCGGCACCGACGCCGACACCCGATCCCCTGGCCGCGCTCAAGGCC
>JBKPBQ010000204.1:0-4216 GCA_046726955.1 Acidobacteriota bacterium | reverse complement strand
GATGTGTATAAGAGACAGGCTACCAGCTGTGCACCGTCCCATCGAGCAGCCGGCTCGTCGGCAGGTAGGCGCGGTCGTACGGATACTGCGCGGCCAGCTTCTCGTCGATGTCCACGCCGAGGCCCGGGGCTTCTCCCGGATGCAGCAGACCGTCCTCGAAGCGGTAGGAGTGCGGGAAGACCTTGTCCGTTTCCGCGGTGTGGCGCATGTACTCCTGGATGCCGAAGTTGTGGACCGAGAGGTCGAAGTGCAGGGCGGCGGCCATGCAGACGGGGGAGAGGTCCGTGGCGCCGTGGCAGCCCGTGCGGACGTGGAAGAGCTCGGCGAGGGCGGCGATCTTGCGGAGGTGGCTGATGCCGCCGGCATGGACGACCGTGGCGCGGATGAAGTCGATGAGCTGTTCGCGGATGAGCGTCTCGCAGTCGTGGATCGAGTTGAAGACCTCGCCCACCGCGATCGGCGTCGTGGTGTGGCGGCGGATGAGGCGGAAGCCCTCCTGCAGCTCGGCGGGGACGGGGTCCTCCATCCAGAAGAGGTGGAAGGGCTCCAGCTCCTTGCCGAGCCTCGCGGCCTCGACAGGCGTGAGGCGGTGGTGGACGTCGTGGAGGAGCGGCAGATCGGGGCCGAACTCCTCGCGGACGCGGGCGAAGAGCTGCGGGGCGAAGGCGAGGTACCTGGCCGTGCTCCAGTTGCCGGTGGGAGGCAGACCCTTCTCCGCAGGCTCGTAGGGGAGCTGGCCCTTGCTGACGCCGTAGGTGGCGTCGAGGCCGGGAACCGCGGCCTGCACGCGCACCGCCTTGTAGCCCATGCGGACGTACTCGTGGACGGCTTCCAGCGTCGACTCGATCGTCGTGCCGTTGGCGTGGCCGTAGACGAGAACGCCGTCGCGGGAGGCGCCGCCGAGCAGGCGGTAGGCGGGCGTGTTCAGCGACTTGCCGAGGATGTCCCAGAGCGCCATGTCGACCGCGGCGATCGCGGTCATGGTCACGGGGCCCCGGCGCCAGTACGCTCCTTTATAAAGATACTGCCAGGTGTCCTCGATCCTTCGCGCGTCTCGCCCGAGGAGGATGGGAACGACGTGCTCGGTCAGGTAGGCGGCGACGGCCAGCTCGCGGCCGTTCAGCGTGGCGTCGCCGAGCCCGTAGACGCCGTCCTCCGTGACGATCTTCAGCGTGACGAAGTTCCGGCCGGGGCACGTCACGATCACGCGCGCGTCCACGATCTTCACGCCCACCCTCCTCGCGAGACGGATTGTACTCTCGGCGATCGTCGCGGGAGCGTCACACGGTCGTCACGAGACCGTTCGATGCTCGCTTTTCAGTCAGGAGCGTGGGTCCCATGACGAGCATCGAGATCTTCCGGAAGATGAGCGAGGTCAGGACTGTCCCCGCCGGCGCGGTGGTGTTCCGGCAGGACGCCGACCCGGACGTGATGTACGGCATCCTCGAGGGCGATCTCGAGGTCCGGGTCGGGGATCGCCTCATCGACACCGTGGGGCCGGGAGGGATCGTGGGCGAGCTCGCGCTCATCGACCACAAGCCGCGGAGCGCCACGGTGCGTGCGCTCACGGAGGCGAAGCTCGTCCCCATCGACCAGCGCCGCTTCCTCTTCCTCGTTCAGGAGACCCCCTTCTTCGCCATCAACGTCATGCGCGTCCTGGCCGAGCGGTTTCGCAGGCTGCTCGACGCCGCCGAGAACAAGCCGCGCTAGGGTTCCCGGGCCGAAGGGTCCGGGATAGACTCCGCTCCTCGAAGGAGCGGAGCGATGGGCGAGAAGCGAGCGACGAGCCGGCGCGATCTCCTGGGACTCGGACTCGGCGCCGTCGGCGCCTCGGTTTTGTCCGCGGCTCGAAGCGAGGCCGAGGCACTATCGACCGGCCCCGTACGCGCGTACCGCGACGCGGCATCGCGACGCCGTGTCCTCTACTCCCTCCTCGGCGACCTTCCGGACCGCGACCGGCCCCTCTCCGCGCGCGTGCGCTCGCAGGAAGAGCGCGACGGCTACGTGCTCGAGACGCTCGAGCTCGACCTGAACGGGATCGAGACTGCACCCGCCTACCTCGCGCGGCCGCGCGCGGCGAAGGGACGCCTGCCCGCGGTCCTCTACAACCACTCCCACAGCGGGGGCTACGCGATCGGCAAGAAGGAGCTGCTCGAGGGCCGCGAGTACCTGCAGAAGCCTCCCTACGCGAAGCCGCTCACGGACGCGGGCTACGTCGTCCTCTGCATCGACCACTGGGTCTTCGGCGAGAGGAGCCACACGACGGAGGCGGACACCTTCAAGGCCATGCTCTGGCAGGGCCAGGTGCTGTGGGGAATGATGGTCTACGACAGCCTCCGCGCGATGGACTACCTCGTCTCGCGGCCCGACGTGGACGCCTCGCGCGTCGCGACGCTCGGGATGTCGATGGGCAGCACCATGGCCTTCTGGCTCGCCGCGCTCGACGAGCGCGTGAAGGTCACCGTCGACATCTGCTGCCAGACCGAGTTCCACACACTCGTGGCCAAGAAGGGGCTCTCCGGCCACGGCATCTACTACTACGTGCCCAACCTGCTGAAACACTTCACGACCTCGGACATCGACGCGCTCATCGCTCCTCGGCCCCACCTCGCTCTCGCCGGCCTCCAGGACAAGCTCACTCCCGTGGAGGGCCTGGACGTGATCGACCGCGAGATGAAGGCGGTCTACGCGGATGTCGGACATCCCGAGCGCTGGAAGATGCTGCGCTACGACGTCGGCCACCAGGAGACGCCGGAGGGCCGGAAGGAAGTCCTGGCCTTCCTCCAGGCCTGGCTCTAGCGGTCCCGAGACGGTCCATCCTATTGACTCTCGATAGGAGCCAACCTAATCTGCCTATGGAGCGTCTATAGGAGAGGCATGGCTCTTCGCGCGCGCATCGCCGCCCTCGCCCGCACCCTCTTCCGGGGAAGGAGCGCCGACCGTCACCTCGACGCCGAGCTGGGAGGGTACGTGGACCACCTGGCCGACGAGAGGGTCCGCAAGGGGATGAGCCCCGAGGAGGCCCGGCGCAGCGCGCTCCTCGAGGTCGGAGGGGTCGAGCAGCTCAAGGAGCGGGTGCGCGACGTGCGGACGGGGGCCGGCCTCGAGACGGCGATCCGCGACCTGCGCTACGCGTTGCGCACGCTCAGCCGGACGCCGGGACTGACCGCGGCTATGGTCTTCGTCCTCGGCCTGGGGATCGGCGCCAGCACGGCCGTCTTCAGCGTGGTAAACGCGGTGCTGCTGCGGCCGCTGCCGTATGCCGCGCCCGACCGGATCGTCACCCTCCTTCACGGCGACCGCAATCCCGTCGCTCCCGCGAACTACCTCGACTGGCGCCGCGCCGCCGCGTCCTTCGAGCGGATGGGCGCGGCAGAGGTGTGGAGCCCCAACCTCACGGGCGACGACCACCCGGAGCGGGTGAACGCGCTGCGCATCACCGCCGAGATCCCGCCGCTGCTCGGCGTTGCTCCCGCCCTGGGACGACCGCTGCTTGCCGGCGAGGACCGCCGGGGCTCGGACCACGTCGTCGTCCTCGGCCACGAGCTCTGGCAGTCGCGGTACGCGGGCGACCCCGCGATCCTCGGCCGCTCGATCACGCTCGACGGGGAGAGCTACACGGTCGTGGGCGTCATGCCGCCCGGCTTCGCCTTCCCGCCCTTCTGGGCGCGAGGGACGCAGCTCTGGGCCCCGCTGTCCCTCGAAGAGCGCGCGACGAACCGCGGAGGCTCCAGCCTGCGCGTCTTCGCGCGTCTCCGCGACGGGGTGACGCTCGACCAGGCGCGCGCGGAGATGGCGGCGATCACGGCCCGGCTGGAGGCCGAGTTCCCCGGCACCAACCGCGACCTCACCGTCCGGCCGCTGCTGGACGTAGTGGTTGGCGACGTCCGGCCGGCCCTCCTCGTCCTTCTCGGCGCCGTCGGCTTCGTCCTCCTCGTCACCTGCGCCAACGTCGCCCACATGCTGCTCGCGCGAGCCGCCGTCCGGCGGAAGGAGATTGCGCTGCGGGCCGCGCTGGGGGCGAGCCGGACGCGCATCTTCCGCCAGCTCCTGACAGAAAGCCTCGTCCTCGCCCTCGTCGGCGGGACGGCGGGTGTCCTGCTCGCGCGCACCGGCGTGCGGGCCCTCGTCGCGCTCGGCCCGCCGGGCCTTCCGCGGCTCGAGTCGGTCGCCGTCGACGGCCGCGTCCTTGCCTTCGCGCTCTTCGTGTCGCTCG
>JBKPBQ010000203.1:0-30197 GCA_046726955.1 Acidobacteriota bacterium | reverse complement strand
CCCCTGGCTCGAGCATGCCTCGACTGGACCGAGCGCCGGTTTCATCTCGCCGGCGCCCTGGGCGCGGCGCTCCTCGACCGCCTCCTGACGCTCCGCTGGGCACGGCGAGAGATCGGCACCCGGGCGATCAGCCTCTCGCCTCGCGGCGCCGCGTTCCTGGAAAAACTGCAGCCCCCCGGCTGAAGGCCGCTGATGCCTCACCCACGCATGCCGCGCAGCGTCTGCCCGGTTGCGCGGACGTATCATCTCCGGATCCAGGGCGGCGGCACCGTCGGGTCCTCCGTCGCCGTCCGCGTTCGCTTCATCCGGCGAGGTGATCCTCGATGAGCCTCACGCAGGCAGACAAGGCGGCTCGCTTCCGCGTGCTTCACGAGGGCCCCGGCGCCTTCGTGATCCCGAACCCCTGGAGCGTCGGGTCCGCCCGTCTTCTCGCCGGCCTCGGCTTCCAGGCCCTGGCCACGTCGAGCGCGGCGGCCGCGTCCATCATCGGTCGGAGAGATGGCCAGCTGACGCGGGACGAGGCTCTGGCGCACGCGCGCGCGATCGTCGAGGCCACCGACCTGCCCGTGTCGGCTGACCTCGAGAAGGGATTCGGCGAGACGCCGGAAGTCGTGGCGGAAACCGTCCGGCTCGCCGCCGAGGTCGGGCTCGTCGGGTGCACGATCGAGGACTCGACCGGCAAGCCCGAGAGCCCGCTCTACGACGATCACCTGGCCGTGGACCGGATCGCCGCGGCGGCGGAGGCGGCGCGAGCCCTCGATTTCCCGTTCGTACTCACGGCGCGCGCGCACAATCTCCTCTACGCCTCCCCGAGCCTGGACGCGACGATCGCTCGGCTCCAAGCCTTCGAGAGAGCGGGAGCGGACGTGCTCTTCGCTCCCGGGCTGCCCGATCTCGACGCCGTGCGCGCGGTCTGCCGGGCGGTGTCGAAGCCGGTGAACTTCATGGTCGGAATCAAGGGGAAGTCGTTCTCGGTCGCCGACCTCACGGCAGCCGGAGTCAGGCGTATCAGCCTCGCCACGTCCCTCTACCGCGCGGCGATGACCGGCCTCGTCGACGCCGCCCGCGAGGTGAAGGACACCGGCCGGTTCGACTTCCTCGACCGGTGCCTGACGACCGCCGAGCTGAACGAGCTCATGCGAATCTGACCTGATGGTCGACGAGCTCCGAGAACCCCGATCGATGACCGTCTTCCTCTGCCTGGCCTTCTTCCTGTCCGGAGCCGCCGCGCTCGTGTTCGAGACGCTCTGGTTCCGGCAGGCCGGCCTGATGCTTGGCAACAGCGTCTGGGCGTCGAGCCTCGTGACGGCCGCGTTCATGGCGGGGCTCGCGACCGGCAATGCCTGGGCGGCGCGGCGCGGACGGCGCGTGGGGCGCCCGCTCGTCGCGTACGCCGTCCTCGAGCTGCTCGTCGCGGCCTCGGGCCTCGGCATTGTGCTCGGCTTCCCCGGCCTCACTCGCGCGTCGGCGCCGGTGCTGAGCGCGCTCGTCGATCGGCTCGCCCTGCTCAACGCCGCGCGCATGACGCTCGCTTTCGTGCTGATGTCGATCCCCTCGGCCGCGATGGGCGCCACCCTGCCCCTCCTCGTGCGCACGCTCGCCGGCCGGGACGCGGGGTTCGGTCGCGCCCTCGGTCGGCTCTACGGCTGGAACACGATCGGCGCGGTCGCCGGCGCTCTCTCCGGCGAGACCGTCCTCCTGCCGCTCCTGGGCATGCGCGGGGCTGGGCTGACGGCGGCGGCCTTGAACATCGCGGCCGCGGCGTCGGCCCTGGCGCTGTCGAGAGCGTCCGCTTTCGGGAGCGTCGCAACGCACGCGGGTGCCTCCGACGCTGTCCCTGTCGCGGATCGAGGCTTGGCCCTCCCGCGCAAGGCACGGGGGCTGCTGACGGCGTCCTTTCTCGCCGGGGGCATCCTGCTCGCGCTCGAAGTAGTCTGGTTCCGCTTCCTCCTGCTCTTCTTCTACTCGTCCAGCCTCGCGTTCGCGATCATGCTCGCGGTCGTGCTCCTCGGAGTCGGAGGCGGCGGGCTCGTCGCCTCGTGGTGGCTGAAGCGCCGGGCTTCGGCCCGCGCCGATTTCTCCCTCGTCGCCCTCGGATGCGGCATCGCGGCCGCCCTCGCGTACGCGGCCTTCGCGAGTGTGCTGCCGTCGATCGCCGATGAGGCGCTCGTCGGCGGCGCGGCGAGGATGCTCGCCCTGTCGATGGCCTTGATGCTGCCCGTTTCCATCGGCTCGGGGATGCTGTTCACGTTCGCCGGCGAAGCGCTCGCGGTCGACATCGCCGACGCGACACGCGCCGCGGGCCTCCTGACGCTCGCGAACACGGTGGGAGCGGCGCTCGGCGCTCTGGTCGGAGGATTGGCTCTCCTTCCGGGCCTCGGCGTCGAACGCGCGATCTTCGCCCTGAGCCTGGCCTACGGCCTCGTCGCCCTCCTCGCCCTGCCCGGAGGGCCCGCGGTCCCGGCCGCTCCGGAGCGCTCGCGCCGGCGGCTCGCGCAGGCGCTCGCCGCTGGTTCCTTCGTCCTCGCACTCGCTCTCTTTCCCTTCGGCTTGATGCGCAACCACTACGTGAAGCGCGTGGTCGCCCGCTGGATGCCATACGCGGGCGACCTCGTCGCCTGGCGCGAAGGGGTGACGGAGACGGTCTTCTATTTGCGACGTGACCTCCTCGGGCGGCCCTGGACGTGGCGCCTGGCCACCAACGGCTTCTCGATGTCCGACACCGGCCTGCTCGGCAAGCGCTACATGCGGCTGTTCGTGCACTGGGCGACCGCGCTCCGGCCCGACGCGCGCAAGGCCCTCCTCATCAGCTTCGGAGTCGGCTCGACGGCCAAGGCGCTGACCGACACTCCGTCGCTCGACTCGATCGACGTGGTGGACATCTCCCGGGACATCCTCGAGATGGGCCGGATGATCTTCCCGCCCGGCGAGTACCCGCTCGACGACCCGCGCGTCCGCACGCACGTCGAGGACGGCCGGTTCTTCCTCCTCACGGCGCGCGAGCGGTACGACCTCATCACCGCCGAGCCGCCGCCGCCCAAGAACGCTGGGATCGTGAACCTTTACACGCGCGAGTACTTCCAGCTCGTTCACGACCGTCTCGCGGAAGGCGGCATCGCGACCTACTGGCTTCCCGTCTACCAGATGTACCCGCGGGAAGCCCGGGCCATCACGGCGGCGTTCTGCCAGGCGTTTGCCGACTGCTCCCTCTGGACCGGCACCGGCCTCGACTGGATGCTCGCGGGCACGCGCGGCCTCGAAGGACCTCCCGACGCGTCCGCCTTCGCTCGTCAATGGAGCCACCCCGTGCTGGGACGCGCCCTGCGCGACATCGGCGTCGAGGTCCCAGAGCAGCTGGGCGCCTTATTCATCGCGGACGCCGAGACGCTCGCCGAGTGGACGCGGGGCGCCGCTCCGCTCGACGACGATCACCCGCTGCGCCTCTCCGCGCGCGTACCCGCGCTGGGCGAGCTCGAGTACGTCCGGATGATGGACGTGGACGAGACGCGCGCGCGCTTCGCGAAGAGCCCTTTCGTGCGGCAGGTCTGGCCGGAGGCTCTCCGTCTTCGGACGCTCGACTACTTCGCTCCCCAGCGGATCGTCAACGCCATCCTCCTTCCGTCGTACGTGCCGGGTCTGCCGGCCCCGGGCCTCACCGAGCTGGAGCAGCTCATCACGAGCACGGCACTGCGGGCGCCGGTGCTCTGGATGATGGGGGGCACTCTCGACGATCAGCGCGTCGCCGACGAGGCGCTGGCCGCGGGAGTCCACGAGCCCCGCATCGACGAGATGCTCGGGGTGCGGGCGATGACCGCTCGCGACTATCGCCGCGCCGAGGAACTGCTCGCGCGGGCGCAGCCCTACGCGAACCACGCGGACCAGATCCTGCGCTGGCGCATCCTCGCGCTCACGCTCGCGGGCGATCGCGAGCACGCCGTCGAGCTGCTGCGCGCGCGCGCGCGGCCCGCGAAGGACGACCGGGACGAGCAGGAGTGGAAGTGGCTTGAATCGCGCGTTAGCGGCGCCTGAGGCCCTTCCGATGGGACCCTAGTCGCCCGATCTCCTCTCCTCCTTGACGTTTGTGAGGCGGATCGGCTCGGTCGCGTAGTTCTCGATCTGGATCTCGTGGCTCGAGTCGTCGTATTCGACCTTGGCCAGCGGGACCAGCTTGCCTTCGCCCTTGCCGTCGGGGCCGATGCGGATCTCGCCCACCAGGAACTCGTACTGCGCCGACCGCGGCTGGGCGCTGCGCTCGGCGAAGCTCATCGGCCGGTCGGTGGCGAAGATCACGCGACGGCCTCCACTCGAAAGGTCGGACTTGGCGGCGTACTGGATGTCCCAGCCGATGCCTCCGGCGGAGCGACGGATGTACCCGGCCCGGGGCTTGATCTTCTGCAGCTCGCTCAAGAGCGCGTCGCCGCCGCCCTTCTCGACGAGGGCGTCCTTCAGCTTCGCCTGCTCGGCGTCGCCGGTCCAGCGCTCGATCGTGATGTCGACGTTGTCCATCCCAGGCCGGCCGACGTTGCTCATGTTGATCGTCGTCGCGTGGTACGTGACCGGGGTGTCCTGCGCCAGCGCCGGCGTCACCAGCGCCGCCAGCGCGAGGGCGACGACGGCGGGCACCGTCCTCCAGATCATTCTTGCGTGGGTCATTTCGCTTCTCCTTTCCCTACTTGCCCCTTCCGGTCGTCTTCCTCGAGGTGCCCCGTGTCCATGGGTCATGCTCCTCCCCGAATCCGGGCGCTCAGCTGCTCCAGCCGCCGGGCGATGTCGGCCTTGGGCCGCGCGCCCACGAGGCGATCGACCTCGCGGCCTTCCTGGAGCACGAGCAGGGTGGGGATGTTGTGGACGGCGAAGCGCGAGGCTGTCGCCGGGTTCTGGTCCACGTCGAGCTTCGCCACCCGCACCCGGCCCGCCATCTCGGCCGCGAGCTCGTCAAGCACGGGGGCCATCGCGCGGCACGGCGCGCACCACGCGGCCCAGAGGTCGAGGAGCACGGGGAGCGGGGAGCGTTCCACTTCGGCCGCGAACGTGGCATCGGTGACGGTCACGGGCCGGTCGTCCACCGCGAGCGGCGTCCGGCATCGCCCGCAGACCGGGCAGAGTCCGCTCGCCAGCTTCGCTCGCGGAATCCGATTGGTGACGCCGCAGCTCGGGCACTGCACGAGGAGAGGGTCGGGCAGCGTGCCCACGTCGCGAGCGGTCCGATTCGCCTGGCTCATCGTTCGCCTCCGCGCTAGAGCGATCCACGACGAGAGACTGCAATCGATGTGCCGATCCCTGGCTCTTGCCCACGTAAATTCGGCCTCGATCGGATCCCGGAACACGGTTTGACGCTCGCCGCGGTTGGCGATACCGTGCTCATACTGAAGCCCGCGTTCATTTCCGGGGGACGACGTCGTTGACCGCAGCTCCTCCACCCGTCTCCCTCCCCGCGTCGCACCGGCATTCGCTCGGCTCGGTCGTCGTGGGCATCGCCCTCGCCGCTCTCACCCTCGCTCCCGCTGTCTTCTGGCGAGGCGGCGTTCTCGAGGAAGAGACGATCGTCTTCATGAACCACTACCTCGACGACCGTTCCGTCCTCGAGAAGGTGTTCGACCCGCGCGGGATCGACTTCGACAACTACCAGGCGCGCGAGCTCAGCTATTTCGTGGATCTCCTGGACGCCAGGGTCTTCGAGCGGCTGCTCAAGGCCGGCTGCGTGCTCTTCATCCCCCTGAGCGCGATCGCGGCGACGCTGCTCACCTGGGCCGTCTGGGCGCGGGGCTCGGCGCGCACCTTCGGGTCCGTCCCCGCGGTCACTCGATCGCTGCTGCTCCTGCTCCTCTTCACGAACTACGTCTTCGTGACCACGATGGGCCTCTTCTACCGGGCCGCGAAGCCGATGGTGGTGCCCGTTCTCCTGGGCCTGCTCTTCTACGTCTGGCGGCGGCTCGGCGCTCCGGCTTCCGAATCCCCCTCCCCCGCCTGGGACCTGGGCGTCGCGTTCGTCCTCGGCAGCCTGATGAGTGCCTTCGATCGCCAGGGGTTCTTCTACCTGGTCGTGATCGGCGCCGGGCTCGCTCTCTTCTGGCTCTTCCACCGCCGCGGCGTAGCGCTCTTCGTGGGGTGCGTCGCCGCGGCCGCGATCAACGTCGTCTACAACTACGCCCTGGGACCCTGGCTCATCCACGCGATCAACGGCTACTGGCCGCGCTTCAACGTCCAGCGGACTCCCCTGCGGAAGCTGGTCGATCCCCTGATCTACGTGAAGGCCTGCGAGCTCCTGCCCGGCTATGCGGCGACGCTCTTCGGCGGCTTGCCCATCTGGCTCTTCCTGCTCGTCGCCGCGGGGGTCGCGGTCGCCCTTTGGCGGTACCTCCGGACGGCTCCGGACGCGGAGACCGCCGCCCGACCCGATACGCGGCTCGCCGTTTTGCTGCTGCTGCTCTTCGCCGCCTCGCAGGTCTTCATGTTCGGCGTCATGGTCTGGCGGTACCCGATGGTCTACGACTTCACGGACCACCGCTTGTGGTACTTCCCGTGGCCGTTCCAGGCCCTGCTCGTCTTCGGCCTCCTCGTCTTGATGACGCGGCTTCTCCCGCGGCTCGGCCCGCGGGGACGCGCCCTCGTCGACGGCTGTCTCGTCCTCCTCGCCATCGCGAACGTCGCCGCGTGGCCGCGCGACCGCGAGATCTCGCTCCACTCCCAGTGGTTTCCCAAGATCCACGACCAGACGACCCGGCTCAAGGCCTCGTTGCGGGACGGCAAGACCGACCCGCAGATCTGGGGAGCCTTCCGCGAGTTCCTCTACTTCGCCTGGGACCGCTCGCCCCTGCTTGCGTCCCGGATCGGGACCGACGTCCGGGAAGGCGGCGGGTTCCACCGGACGGAGCTTCGCGAGGGCCGGATCTTCGCCTGGGCCCGGCGGGGCGCGGTCCTCGATCTCTCCGCGGGCGAGGCCGGGGACTACATGCTGCGCGGCGAGCTGTGGCTGCGACCCGGCGAGACGGTGACGGTTTCCCGGAGCGAGGTCGTGGTCGGCAGCGTGTCGCGCCAGGCCGGGGACGAAGGGCCGGAGAGCTTCGCTCTCGCGCTTCCGTCGCTCCCTGCGGGTCGAACCGAGCTCGCTTTCGGATCGAACCTCGAGGAGCGCGACGTCGGCGGAGTCCGGTACGCCAAGGCCGCGGCCTTTGGCATCATCGCGCCGCAGCTGGAACGATCGGACGGACCGGTGGACGCTTCGACGCGGCGAGAGTCGGCTTACCCGCCGTAGACCTCACTCGGAGACCACCGCATCCTGTCCTTCGCCCGAGCCTGAGGCCGCAGGCAGATGTCGCAGGAAGACGACGACCATCGCGGCCGTCACGAGGACGATGGCCACGCTGATCGCCGCGGCCAGCTCCAACGAATGCGTGAATGCCTCGCGCGCGTGGGCGAGCAGCGAGGCGGCGAGCGCTTCCGGCAGCCCGTGCGCCGCCACCACCGCGCCCCCCAGTGTGGCCGCCGCCGCTTCCGCCGCTCCTGAGGGAACTCCGGGCAGCCCGTCTGCGAGCAGCCTCCGATAGACCACGGTGCCGATGCTCCCGAGAACCGCAATGCCGAGCGCCCCGCCGAGCTCGGAGCTCGTCTCCGAGATCCCGGCCGCCGCCCCCGCCCGCTCCGGCGGCGCCTGTCCGATGATGATGTCGTTGGCGAGGGTGAACACGGGAGCGAGGCCGAGCGAGTAGACCACGAAGCCCGCCACGAGCATTCCCGGCCCCGACGTGCGGCCGACCTGGGCGAGGATCGCAAAGCCGAGGGCGGCCAGGAGGAGGCCGACCGCCATCACGTCCGCGGGACGAAAGCGGCGCGCGATCATCGGCGTCACCGTCGATCCCACGATGAAGGCGATCGCGAAGGGCATCGTCCACAACCCGGCTCGAAGCGGTCCCATGCCCAGCACGAGCTGGAGGTACTGGGCGATGAAGTAGAACGATCCGAACGTGACGAACGTGACGAGCAGGTACGCAGTGATGGAAACGGAGAACCCGGGCACACGGAAGAGTCCCAGGTCGACCAGGGGGTCGTCGAGACGCCGCTGCCGTCGCACGAAGGCGACCCCCATGACGAGGCCCGCCCCGACGTAGACCGCGGGAGCCCAACCGGGGCCATCCTGAGCCATCCGCTTCAATCCATACGTCGCAGTGAGCACCGCGGTCAGGGAGAGGGCCGCGCTCACCAGGTCGAGCCGGCGCGCGGAGGGATCGCGGAACTCGGGCAGCAACACGGGACCCAGCGCGAGGAGGAGGATCATGACCGGCACTCCCACCAGGAACACCGAACCCCACCAGAAGTGCTGCAGGAGGATGCCGCCGAGCGGCGGGCCGATTGCTGCCCCCGCGGAGTAGCTGGTGATCCACACCCCGACGGCGACCGTCCGTTGGCGAGGGTCGTGGAACATGTTGCGGATCAGGGAGAGCGTGGATGGGGCGAGTGTCGCTCCCGCGATCCCGAGCACCGCGCGCGCCGCGATGAGCATCCTCGCGCTTGTGGCGAAGGCCGCCGCCACCGAGGCGACGCCGAATGCGCCCGCGCCGATCAGGAGCAGGCGGCGCCGACCGATCCGGTCTCCGAGCGTGCCCATCGTGACGAGTCCCCCCGCGACCAGGAAGCCGTAGACGTCGACGATCCACAGCAGCTCGGCGCTAGTGGGCTGGAGGTCCGCGGTCAGGGAGGGCACCGCCAGATTCAAGACCGTGAGGTCCATCGAATAGAGCACGCAGGGCAGGGCAATCACGCCCAGCCCGATCCATTCGCGGCGGCCGGCCTGGGGGGGAGCGTCCTTCGAGGACATCCGCGCGCGTCGTCGCTATGCGGCCACCGCCGGTCGGGGCGCGATTCGCTTCGCGACGAGCATGACGAGCGACGCCACGCCCCAGATGAGGAGCGGCGGCACGACGATCCCTATCGTCAGGTGGGACAGGAGGTGGAGCCACTGGTTCGAGACGCCGAAGCTGAACTCGGGAGCCGTGTAGATGTTGGGCAAGCCGGCGAGCGACAGCAGGATCCCCAGGGCCGCCACCGCCTGCTGGGCGAGAGTCTGGAAGAACCCGAGCGGCAGGATCTGCTTGTAGCTGCCGAAGCCGCTCGTGTGGACGGCGACGCCATAGTACAGGGCGCCGGCCCAGGCCACGGCGTTCATGGAGAGCCACCTGACGCTGCTGTCGGGAACCCCGGCGAGAGAGAGCGCCAGGCGAGCGAGCCCGACGCCCACGATGAGCGCGAGGAACACCTTCTGGAAGCCGACATACTGCGAAGCGCTTCTGCCGAACATCTATCCCTCCTTGGCTTGATTCGGGAACGGCTCGACCGACCTGTCAGCCCCTCACGCACCTCCGGGGAGGCTCATTTCACGGATGCGGCCTGCGCATCGGCGGGGACGCCGCCCCAGATGCCGGTGGCCGCGGTCCGTCGCGCGTACTCGCTGAAGTCCCGCGGGTACCGGCCCAGGACGCGGCGGACGCCATCCGCCAGGTACGAGTTGCGGCCGTCGAGCACCTCCGTGAAGAGGTGGCCCAGGAGAGCCACGAAGTCCGCGGGCAGACCGGCCCGGGCCAGCTCGGAAGCGAACTCCTCGGCGGAAACGGAAATGAACCGGATCTCCCGGCCCGTCGCGCGGGCGATCTCCTCGATGGCGTGGGGGAAGGTCAGGAGCCGCGGTCCGGTCAGCTCGTATACCCGGCCCACGTGCCCGTCCTCCGTCAGCGCGGCGACCGCACACTCGGCGACGTCGTCGGCATCGACGAAGGGCTCCCACACGCCTCCCACCGGCAGCGCGACCTCGCCGCTCGCCAGAGGCTCCAGGAAGAATCCCTCGTCGAAGTTCTGGTCGAACCAGGCCGACCGCAGCACCGTCCACTCGGCCCCGGAGTCCGCGAGGCCGCGCTCGGCGAGGAACGCTCCCTGCTCGCCGCGTCCGGAGAGCAGCACGAGCCGTCGCGTTCCGTTTTTCACGGCCAGCCGCGCGAACGCGCCGACGGTGTCCGCCGCTCCGGGCACGGCGAGGTCGGGGTAGAACGACACGTACGCCGACTGGACGTCCCGCAACGCGGGGGTCCAGGTATCCGGGCTCTCCCAGTCGAACGGCGGCTCGCCGGAGCGTGAGCCGACACGGACGGGTAGCCCGCGTGCCCTGAGCCGCTCCACCACGCGACGTCCTGTCTTTCCGGTGCCTCCGACGACCAACGTCGTGCTCTTCATTCACGCACCTCGCCTCGTTTACCCCCAACCTCGCCTGCCCGATTCACGAGCACCGCTCGTACGCGAGCAGGAACCGCATGTTGAGCAGATCGAAGAGCCCGGCCTGGTCGAGGAGCTTGCGTGCCCGGTCGTTGGCGTTGGCGATCCAGAGATCGCCTTGCGCGGCGTTCGCCAGGGTGTAGACCCGCACGAGCTCTCCCACGCCCGCGGCATCCAAGTCCGTGACCTTCGCGAGATCCAGCAGAATGGACTGCCTCCCGCGGGCCAGAAGAGCCCTGACGTGCCGCCGCAGGCCTCCGCGTACGGGCGCGCGCAACGCGCCTTCGACGTGAAGCACGGAGAGGCTGCCCGGCCTCTCCTCGCGGCTGACTCTCTCGCGGAGGATCGATCCGTTCATGAAATTGGTCATGGAGGGACCTCGTTCATGCGCGTGGGCGGCGGGGATCCCCGTCGCTCCGACGCCTTCCCACGAAGCTACGAATTTCGCGGAAGGACAGCCGTGAAAGCCGCGTGCAATTCCTATGGAACCGGCAGGGGGGAAACCCCCGTACTCACGGGCGACGACCGCTCACCGGAGGGGTCTCTTCTTTTTTCCCGTGCCCGAAGCGAGCGTATTCCCGGCGGGCGTCGCGGAGAACGGGGAGGTCGGCGTCGGCGTTCGTCCACTGGCTCAAGAACAGCTCGTAGGCCTGCCTGCTGCCGGAGGCGTCCCCGGCCATCGCCCGTGCCCGCGCCAGCCCGAGGGGTGCGACGGCGTAGTAGGCCGAGAAGGGATCGACGCCTCGATGATCGAGGATCCGCTGGAACTCCTCGGCGGCTCGGGCGCCCGCGCCCTGCATGAGGTAGGCCTGGCCGCGGAGGTAGACGGGGCCAAAGGCGGCCACGAAACCCAGCTCGTAGGGAGCGGCGACACGAAGCGCGTCGATGGCTCGCTCCGGCTGCCGGCGCTGCAGCTCGGCGCTGGCGCGCACCATGGGCACTAGGATGAAATTGATGAGCGTGTGCTCGGGATTCTCGCGCGTCAGCTCCGCCACGATCCCCTCCGCCTCGGCCGGGGAGCCCGTCGCGGCCAGGGCCAGCGCCGCTCGCAGCTTCGGATCGTAGCTCGGGTTGCGCGCGAGGATGCGGCGCGCCTGCTGGGCGGCGCGGCCCGAGTTCCCGTAGGCGAGTTCCATCGCCGTGGCCCAGGCCAGGTGCCCGGTGGCCACATCCGGGAGATGCGCGCGCTCCGCCATCCGCGCCGTTTCCTCGTACAGCCGACGCGCTTCGCGTACGTCGCCTGCGAACCCCGCGGCCTGGGCCTGCGCCCCGATCATGTCGAACTCGCGGGAGTTGCCGCGCGCCCAGTCGAGATGGTGCGCGGCCGCCGCCTCGTCTCCGGCGAGCACCGCGAGCTGGAAGAGCAGGCGACGCGTGGGAAGCGTCTCGATCCGAAGGGCCACGGCCCGCTCCGCCGTCTTCTTGGCGTCGTCGAACCGCCCCAGCCCGCGATAGGCGTGGGCGAGGTTGGAATACGGGAAGCCGTGGGAAGGGTTCCTGCGGATCGCTTCCGTGGCGTCCTCCACCGCCCGCTCGAATCGTCCGAGGAAGTTGTGGATGACGGCCAGGCTGTTCGCGGGCTGGAACTCGCGGGGGAACGACTGCTTCCACACCTCGAGGGTCTCGGTGGCCCGAGGCTGGTCGCCCGTCACCTGGTAGTGGTACTGGTAGGTGATCGACAACCGCTCGCGCTCGCTGACCGGCTCGCGCCGCTCGTAGGCCAGGCGCGCGTACTTCTTCGCGGCCTCCGCCTCGCCGAGGTTGCTGTAGATGGTTGAGAGGGTCGTGTAGGCGGATGCGAACCTCGGGTCGAGGTCCACCGCGCGCTGGAAGAACGCGATCGACTCGATCTCCTCGCCCCGGGCTCGCGCCCTCTGGCCCAGCGTGTAGGCCTGCAGCGCCTCCAGCGAGGGGGTCGTGATCTGCTCGATGGGAACGTCGAAGCGCTGGATCGAGGCCAGCGATTCGCCGAGCGTCCCGCGGAGGCGTGAGGCCATGGTGCCGAGCGTGCCGAGCACGCTCTCCTTGCCCTTCACCTCCGCCTGCTCGTGGGCGATTGCCTCCCCCGTCTGGCAGTTGGTGGCGACGAGGGCGAGCACGTAGACGTTGCCCAGGGTGGCGATCGAGCCCTCCAACATCGCCTTGACTCCCTGGCGGCGGCACGCTTCGAGCGCGACTTCGTGGGGAACGGGGTCGTCGGGCTTGCGGCCCATGAGGCGGAGCGTCTCGCGCACGCGCTCGTCGGCGACGATGTTGAGGAACGGCGATTGGCTCAGCTGCGCCGCCAGGCCCTGCCGGAGGGCAAAGTCGAACACCGGCTCCCCCGACTTGTTCTCGAACCCCGCGAGGACGATCGAGTCACGGTCGCGCAAGGCCTGCGACCGGGTGCCGAAGAGGCCGGCGGCGGCCGCGGCGGCGAGAGCGATGGCGACCGCCGCTGCCGCCAGCGCCGTCCGGATCCTCTTCGACCGGGCGGCCCCGGGAGGAGCACCCGACGAAGCGAAATCCGCCGAAGGACCCTGGGCCGGTGTTGGCGGCGTGACGGGCGTTCCCTCCCGAAGCCGGGGTTCGGGAAGGAGATCCAAAGGCGCGATGAACTGATAGCCGCGCTTCGGGAACGTCTGGATGAACTGCGGCGCCTCAGCGCTGTCGCCGAGCACCCGCCGGATCTCGAGGATGTAGCGGCGGAGCACCTCCGGCTGCACGTGGGTATCCGGCCATATCGCGGCGAAGAGCTCCTCGTGCGTGACCAGCCGTCCCGAATGCTCGACGAGGTAGGTGAGCACTGCGAACGGCTTCGGCATCAAAGGGATGCGCGTCTCGCCGCGCCAGAGACACTGGTTGACGAGATCCAGGCGGTAGGGCGGAAAGGACGCCATGGGTAATGAGCCGGAGATCACCTCTCACTCTAGTCCTCGGCCCCGCTGGGTCTCAACACGCGATCGGCGCTCGCCGTCACACCTTCGTCACAGGAGCGCCCCTCTCGGAGGTCCCGGTCCGGCGATTCAACGGCAATTGAACGACGCTTTCACGCCTCGCCAGCCGCGACCGCCGTAGTGTCTGGATGCACCCCTCGCGGTAGCGCGATCATGAGACTACGATCAGTCGTCCGTCCTGCTCCCAGCCGCGCGGGCGATGGCGCGACGAACCCAGCGGTGCCCGGCATCGTCGTCCGAGGTGCGGGCCCAGACCTGGGTCAGACGGAATCCGGCGATGGTCAGCGGAGTCCGGAGCGCCCGCAATCCCAGCGGCTTCACGAACGGGGCGATCACCCTCTCCGAGGCGATGAGGGCGAGGTCCGACGCAGCGACGACGTGGGGCGCAACCAGGAAGTGCGAGACCTTGAGGGGAACTCGTCGCTCGAGCCCCTGCTGGGCCAGGACGTCGTCCACGAATCCCCGGGCGTCCACTCCCGCGCTGCTGCTCGGCACGACGTCCAGGAAGTTGAGCGCGGCGAACTGCGCGAGGGTGGGCCGGGACGAACGCAGCGGGTGGCTCCGTCGCACGACGCAGGTGAAGCGCTCCTCGAAGAGGTCCTCGCTCTGAAACGCCGGCGGGATCGGGTACTTGCGGCCCAGCTTCAAGTCGGCGGCGCCGCTCGTGAGCGCCTTCATCCAGTCGAGAGGAAGGTGGTGCAGGTGGAGGGTGATCCGCGGCGCCTCCCGGGCGACGAGCCTCACCAGCCGGGGAAGCAGGTAGAGCTCGATGTTGTCGGTGGCGACGAGCCGGAACTCCCTTTCGCTCGTCGAGGGATCGAAAGCGACCGGCGGCGTGAAGACGCGATCGAGATGGGCCACGGCGAGGCGCACGGGCTCGACCAGGGATCGGCCGCGCTCGGTCAGGACCAGCCGGCGCCCCGAGGAGACGAGGAGAGGATCGCCGAAGTGCGAGCGCAGGCGAGCGAGGGTGTGGCTCATCGAGGACTGGGCGACGCCGACGGACTCGGCGGCCCGGGAGACGTTCTGCTCGGAGAGCAGGGCGTGCAGGGAAACGAGGAGGTTCGCGTCGATTGTGGCGAGGTTCACGCGGCGCCCCCTTTGCGCCTCACGATGGCCGCCGTCGATGGCACGGATGCGACGAAGCCATGAGCGCGCGGCCTGGTCGGCTGCGTATGTTACTCGCGAGGGAGCCGCGTGAGGATGACCCCGATCTTGTCGAGGATGCCGTGACTTCGCCGCGCGGAAGGCGAGGATGGCGACACCTCGCGAGGCTGCTCCCCGCCGTGGTGCTCTGTGCCGACACGGGACCGATCGTGGCATCCGCCGCGCCCGCGGCTCGTCCTGCCTACCTGGTCAAGGAGATCGGCCAGGGTCTCTACTGGCTTTCGGATGGCGCCTACAACACGATCTTCCTCGTCTCGTCGGCCGGCGTGATCGCCGTGGATCCCCTGCCGACGCTGGGGCGGGGATACCTCGAGGCGGTGGCGAGCGTCACGACGCAGCCGATCACCCACGTCGTGTACAGCCACGCGCACACAGACCACATCGGAGCCGCCGCTCTCTTCCCGCCCGGAGTCACGATCGTCGCCCAGAAGGAGACGGCCGCGCTCCTGGCGCGGCTCGGCGACCCGAGGCGCCCCCTGCCTTCGGTCACCTTCGACGAGCGGTACGTCCTCGAGGTCGGGCAGCAGAAGCTCGTGCTCGAGTACAAGGGCCCGAACCACTGCCCCGGGAACATCTTCATCCACGCGCCGCGCCACAAGGTGCTGATGCTCGTCGACGTCGTCTATCCGGGCTATGCGCCCTACCCGGGCCTGGGAGTGGCCGCGACGGTCCCCGGCTACATCCAGGCCCACCGCGACGCCCTGGAGTACGACTTCGAGACCTTCGTGGGCGGTCACGTCGATCGGACGGGCTCCCGCACCGACGTCGAGCGCTCGCTCGAGTTCGCGCTCGACCTCCAGCGGACGAGCGAGCAGGTCCTCGCCGAGGAGCCGTTCCCCGCCTACCTCTCGCGGCGGGGAGCGGTCGACTCGGTCTGGCTCGCCCACGACGACTATGAGGGTGAGCGCGTGGGGCGCTGCACCGATCGTCTCGCGCCGAAGTGGCAGGGACGGCTGCGCGGCCTCGAGCGATCGCTGGCGTCCCACTGCCGCACCATGATCGTGGCCATCGCCATCGAGATGCCGCCCGCGAGCGGCGGACCGGTGACGGCCGAGAGGGACTGAATGCGTCCCGAGGAGCGGCCGCGTACGTCAGGTCTGGCGTCGGAGGTAGGCCGCCGGCGTCAGCCCCTCCACGCGACGGAACTGCCGGATGAGGTGGCTCTGATCCGTGAAGCCCACGGCCAGCGCGACCTGCGCGGCGCTGTCGCCCCGGCTGAGCAGCCGCCGCGCGTGGAAGACGCGCACCAGCATCTGGTAGGCGTGCGGCGGGAATCCCACCTCGCTGCCGAACGCGCGCAGCAGCCGGTACTTGTCGACACCCGCCAGCTCCGCGAGCTCGTCGAGCGGGATCTCGCGCGCGTAGCAGGCGTCGATGTGGTCCTTCACCTTCCTGACGGTCTCCCGCAGCGCGCGGTGCCGGCCGTTGCCCGTGTCGCGGCGATGGAGGGCGAGCAGCTGGGCAACGCGGCCACGGGTGCCGTCGCGGGAGCGGGGCAGGTAGAAGCGGGCGCGCATCGAGGGGTCACCGTCCAGGGTGAGGCTCTCCACCTCGAAGGCGAGCCGACCCACGCGCGGATGGAGGAACACCTTCACCGGAGGCGGGACGGCCAGCTTCGCCTGCCAGAGAGCGCGAAAGTCCGGGCTCTCCGCCTCCAGGAGGCGGTGGAGCTGGGCGAGAGCCGCGTCCTGGGGCGCCCGGGTCATCGTGGCCCTGAGCTCCAGCACGAGACGGTACGCCTGGTCGTGCCAGTTGACGATCAGTTTGCGGACTTCCGGTTGCGTGAAGAGGAACAGGTACGTGTTCCGGCGGGGTGGCGGTACGAGGTGGCAGCGATAGACCGCCTCGGTGGCGTCGTTCCAGGCGAGGATGTCGCCGCGCCGGCCGTAGACGTACGCGGGATACGGCCCGGAGCTCTCGATGAGCGCGCGCACGGAGGGACGCACTGGCTCGGCCATCGCGGGCAGCTCGTTCGTCTCCTCGAGGCCGGCGAGCTCGAAGACGCGTCGGCGGGCGACGCCGCGCAGCGCCAGCGCGTCGGCCACCCAGCCGAGCGCGATCGGGGACAAGCCGATGTTCCGGCCTTCCTCGAGCCAGCGATACCAGGTCTTGCCGACGCCGGCGCGCTCGGCGACGTCGTCGGCGTCCAACCCGCGCCGCCGGCCGGCCGGCTCCCGAGCCGCGGCGAGCATCTCGCCCAGCGCGCGCCTCGCTCCCGGCACGAGCTCCGTCATGGCGTCGGCTCCCGGAGCTCCGAGCTTAGCAGCCGGCAGGCGGACTCGGGCAGGACGTTCTTGCGCGCTCGTCGCGCGCCGACCGTCAAGAAGATCCTATTGGGCCCGCGCGGCCGATTCCTAGAATCGGCTCGGGGCGCTGAAGACCGGAGGCGGGGGCGGCCCGGTCTCGGGAGAAAACGGAACCATGCCTGTCATCACCACGCTGGACATCACCGCGATGCCGCCTAACGAATACCGGGCGGTGCTCGATTACATGGGAGTGGAAACGAAGCCGGCGGCCGGGATCTACCTGCACCTCACGACACCGATGAGCTTCGGGTACCGAATTATCGAGCTGTGGGACCGGAAGGAAGGCTTCGACGACTTCCTCGAGAGCCGCCTGGCCCCGGCCACGAAGGCGCTGGGCATCGACCGGAAGACGGACATCACGGTGACGCCGCTCCACAACGTCTTCGCCCCGCGGATCGTGGAGATCCCGGGTCTGGTGGCCGGTCTGCCGGGAGCTCCGGGCGCGCGAAAGTAGAGGCGGGATCGTCCGATGAAGACCAGCTCTTCCGACTCTCGGTTCCCGATGTCACCGTGGCTGATGGGCATTCTCCTGGCGAGCATCCCGATCGCCGCGGCGCGCGCAGTGGCAGCACCGCCCGCGGTCCCCCGAGCCCCGGAGCGCGAGGACGCCGCGCGCGGACGCGACGCCTTCATGCGGGCGTACTCGGTGCTCATGCATCCCCGCTGCCAGAACTGCCATCCCGCCGGGGATACTCCCCTGCAGGGCGAGGACAGCCACGTGCACGACCTGCTGCGCCTTCGCCGCGGCGCCGACGGCAACGGTGTCCTCGCGATGAGGTGCAGCAACTGCCACCAGGCTGCCAACGGCACGGGGCCGCACACGCCCCCGGGAGCGCCGCGGCCGCCCGGCGAGGAAGGCCTTCCCGCGGAGCCGCGGTGGCACCTTCCCGACCCGAAGACGCCGATGGTGTTCCAGGGCCGGACGCCGGCACAGCTCTGCCGCCAGCTCAAGGACCCGAAGCAGAACGGAGGACTCACTCCCGATCGCCTCGTCCACCACGTGAGCACGGATCCGCTCGTGCGCTGGGCCTGGGACCCGGGAGAGGGGCGCACGACTCCGCCTCTATCGCACGAGGAGTTCCGCGCAGCGGTCAAGGAATGGCTCGACGCGGGCGGCGCCTGTCCTCCCTGACGACGCGGCGAAGCGTGCGGCGATGGATCCGAGTCAATCGACTGTGTAGGGAGCGAGAACATGGAGAAGATCTCATTCGTCCTGAACGGGGCGCCCACCACGGTCGAGGTCGACCCGACGACCCCCTTGTTGTGGGTCCTGCGGGACCACCTCGGCCTGACGGGAACAAAGTTCGGATGCGGCATGGCGATATGCGGGTGCTGTACGGTCCACCTGAACGGAGACGCCGTCCGCTCGTGCGTCACCCCTGTCGCGCGCGCGAGCGGGCAGAAGGTCACGACCGTCGAGGGCCTCTCCACCGACCTGAGCCACGCCGTCCAGCGCGCCTGGCTCGAGGAGCAGGTGCCGCAGTGCGGCTACTGCCAGTCGGGGCAGCTCATGTCTGCTGCCTGCCTGCTCGCGATGAAGCCCAACCCGACGGACGCGGACGTCGACGACGCCATGTCCGGCAATCTCTGCCGCTGCGGAACCTATCCGCGCATCCGGCGCGCCATCCACCGTGCGGCCGCGCTCGTGAGCGGCGGAGGCGCGAGATGACGGGCGCAGCTGTGCTGTCCCGGCGGGTCTTCCTGCAGGCAGCGGCCGGCGCCGGCGGGGGGCTCCTTCTCGCGGGCTTCATTCCCGGCGAGGGCCTGGCCGCCGATACGGGCGCGAGCGGTGCGGGGGCGCGAGACATAGGGCTCAACGCCTGGCTCCGGATCACGACGGACGATCAGGTGACGCTCGTCTGCTCGCAGTCGGAGATGGGCCAGGGCATCATGACGACGCTGCCCGCCGTGCTCGCCGAGCAGCTCGGCGCGGACTGGAAGCGTGTCAAGGTCGAGATCTCCCCCGTCGCGACCGTCTATCGCAATCCCCGGCTCAACTGGATGTTCACGGGCAACAGCGAGAGCACGGCCTCGTTCTTCGACCTGTTGCAGCAGATGGGAGCCTCGGCGCGCGAGATGCTGATCGCGGCCGCGTCGAAGCGGTGGAAGGTCGATCCCCGCGAGTGCCACGCCGAGGACGGCAAGATCCGACACACCGCAAGCGGCCGCGCCCTCGCCTTCGGCGAGCTGGCCGAAGAGGCGGCCCGGGAAACGCCGCCGGAGAAGCCGCCTCTCAAGCCGCAGAAGGACTGGACGCTCCTGGGGCGGCCGCTTCCCCGAGTGGAGCTGCCGTCGAAGCTGAACGGCAGCGCCGTCTTCGGGCTGGATGTCCGCGTCCCCGGGATGCTGTACGCCGCCGTGAAGCAGAGTCCCGTGTTCGGCGGCCAGGTGAAGACGTTCGACCGCGAGTCCGTGACGCGCCTGCCCGGGGTCGTCGACGTCGTCCCGATCCCGAGCGGCGTGGCGGTGGTGGCGAAGACGTACTGGGAGGCGGCCCGGGCTCTCCGGGCGCTCCCCGTGACCTTCGACGACGGAAAGAACGCGCCGCTCTCGAGCGAGAGCCTCACGGCCCAGTACCGCGCGGCCCTCGAGGCCGGCCCCTGGAACACGGTGCGCGCGGAGGGCGAGTTCAAGAACCCCAGCCACGACCTCGGCAACGGGACCGACGTCTACGTCGCCGAATACGAGTCCCAGTTCCTCGCCCACGCCACCATGGAGCCCATGAACTGCACGGCCCACGTGACCCCGGACGGCTGCGAGGTCTGGGGACCGCTGCAAGGGCCCGAGCTGGCCCAGATCGCGGTCGCGCAGGCGACGGGACTGCCGCAGGACAAGGTCGCGATCCACCGGACGCTCCTGGGCGGGGGATTCGGCCGGCGGCTGCTCGTCGACTTCGTCTTGCAGGCGGTGCTCGCGTCCAAGGCCGTGGGCGCGCCCGTCAAGGTCGTCTGGTCGCGCGAGGAGGACATCCAGCACGACGTCTACCGTCCCGCCACCCTGCAGACGATCCGGGCCAGGGTCGACTCTTCGGGCATGCCGCTGGCGATCGCGCACCGGCTGGTCTCGCCGTCGATCCTGCAGTTCGTCTTTCCGCCCGCAGTGACGGAGACCAACGACCCGAGCTGCCTCGAAGGGCTGATGGAATCGCACTACGAGATCCCCAGCGTGAAGGTGGACTTCCACCTCCTCAAGGTCGGCGTGCCCACGTCCGTCCTGCGGACCACCGGTTTCGGCCCGAACACGTTTGCGGTCGAGAGCTTCGTGGACGAGCTGGCGCATCGCTCGGGCCAGGACCCGTACACGTTCCGACGCCGCATGCTGAAGGACGAGAGGTCCCTGGCGGTACTGGACCTCGTCGCGGAGAAGGCGGGGTGGACGAGGCCTCTGCCCTCCTCGGCCGGACGCGGCATCGCCTACGCGGAGGCCTTCCGGACGCACATCGCGCACGTGGTGGAGCTCTCGGTCGCCAACGACCGCGTGAAGATCCATCGGATCGTGTGCGTCATCGACTGCGGCACGGCGCTCGATCCGGAGATCTCCCGGTCCTCGATCGAAGGGGGAACCGTCTGGGGGTTGGGCGTGGCCTTCGAGTCCGCGATCTCGTTCCGGGACGGACGCACCGTGGAGCGCAACTTCGACGGCTACCGCATCCCACGGATGGACGAGACGCCCCCGATCGAGGTGCACATCCTGGACAGCGGCGGGCGTCCGTTCGGCGGGACGGGCGAGGTGGGGCCGGTGACACTCGTCCCGGCGCTCACCAACGCGCTCTTCGCGGCCACCGGCCGGCGCATTCGTTCGCTGCCGCTCCGACGCCACGGCCTGAGGCTCGCCTAGACGCAGCGAGGCAGTGACGATGGGACACCACGCATCACGTGCCCTCTCGGGCGTCCTCCTTCTCGCCGTCGCCTCCACGGCCTGGGGCCAGGCGCGCTCCGTCGGCGACGAGCTCAACGTCATCCGGTGGAAGGAAGACTACGCCTTCCTGCGCGACCGAACCGACCCGACGCTCCTCGAGCGGCTGAAGTTCATCCCCCTCGACGACGGCGGAACGGCCTACCTGACGCTGGGCGGCCAGCTCCGGGAGCGCGTCGAGGGCTACGCTCCTGCCTTCTTCGGGCTCCCGGGCGGGTCCGACTTCACCTCCTACGCGACGCGCCTGCTCGCCGACGCCGACCTCCACCTCGGCACGCGCTTCCGGACGTTCGTGGAGCTGGGGAGCTACTGGGAAGACGGGCGCGAGCCGGCTTCACGACCGATCGACGTAGGTCACCTGGAGCTGCAGCAGGCGTTCGTCGATCTCGTCGGGCTCGACCGCCCGCAATCCCGGCTCATCCTGAGGCTCGGTCGGCAGGAGCTGCCGCTCGGCTCCGGACGGCTGGTGAGCATCCGCGACGGGGCCAACGTCCGCCTGAGCTTCGACGCGGGCAAGGTCACCTGGGTTCGCGGCGGCCGCACGGTTCTCGAGGCGTCGGTTGCCCGGCCCGTGGTTCCGAAGGAGGGAGTCTTCGAGAGCGAGACGTCGAGCCGGGAATGGTTCTGGTACGGGGACCTCGCGCATGCCGGCTCAACCGCGGCGCGGGCTTCGGTCGAGCTCTACTACGTCGGCCACAGCCTGCGCGGTGCCGTCTACGGGCGCGGGATCGGGGACGAGTCGCGACACAGCGTGGGAGGCCGCCTCTGGGCCCGGCCCGCGCCCTGGGACTACTCCGTCCAGGCCGGCTATCAGCTCGGATCGTTCGGCTCGGCGGACATCCGGGCCTGGGGAGTGGCCACCGAAACGGGGCGTGCGCTCGCGTCCCTCCCGGGCCGCCCCCGCTTCGCGCTCCGGGCCGACATCGCGAGCGGCGATCGTGGCGGAGAGGGCGTCCTACGGACGTTCAACGCTCCCTACCCGGCGCTGAACTACTTCTCGGAGGCGGCCGTCTTCGCGCCCGGGAATTCCATGGACCTCCACCCGTACCTCGAAGCGCGGCCGGCCCGCAAGGTCGTGGCGAGCGCAGGCGTCGACCTCGTCTGGAGGTTCCACTCGACCGACGCGATCTACCGCGCGGGGGGCGGAATCCTGGTGCCCCCGGGAGTGTCGAGCGAGCACTTCGTCACCGCGATCACGCAGCTCGATGCCACGTGGCAGCCGCTTCCGCAGATCGCCCTCCGCGCGGCCTGGGTGTGGGCGTCGGCGGGAGCCGTGATCCGCGCCGCCGGAGGGAAGCCGACCGATTTTCTCCTCTTCTCCCTGGACCTCAGGCTGTGATCTCCTGATGGATCGAGGCTGACGATGACCGATTCCAAGACCACGATTCGGATCTTGCTGCAGACCACCATCCCGCCCGCGGAGGACGACTGGCACGTCGGACGCTTCTCGCTGCTGGCCACCCACCTCCGCGACTGCGGCCACTCCGTCGATTGCCGGAACCGCCGGCCGAACCCGGCGGGCGACGACGACGTCCTCAGCGCGCTCGCCCGGTCGAGCTACGACGAGCTGTGGCTCTTCGCCGCCGACGTCGAGAACGGCCTCACGCCGCGGGACGTCGACGGGGTCAACGCTTTTCGGCGCCGAGGCGGCGGCCTTCTCACTGCGCGCGATCACCAGGACCTGGGCCTCTGCCTGTGCGGGATCGGCGCGGTCGGAGAGGCGAACTTCTTCCACCGGCGCCACTGCGACCCCGATCCTTCGCGGCAGGCGGCCGACGACCGGGAGACTCCGTCCATCGACTGGCCGAACTACCACTCCGGGAGGAACGGAGACCACCAGCGCATCCACGCGGCCGGGCCCGTTCATCCCGTGCTCCGCCGCGGGACGCGGGAGACGATCGAGTACTTTCCCGCCCACCCCCACGAAGGCGCCGTCGGCGCCGGAGAGTGCGGCCCGCAAGCCCGGACGATCGCCATCGGGACGAGCCAGGCCACGGGCCGCGCCTTCGACCTCGTGGTCGCGATCGAGCCGCCCGGCCGCGCGCGCGGGCGAGCGCTCGTGCACTCGAGCTTCCACCACTTCGCCGACTACAACTGGGACCCGCGACTCTCCAGGCCCAGCTTCGTCACGGAGCCGCCGGGAGACGGCATGCTGCGGGAGCCGCAGGCGGCAAACGACATCCGCACCTACGCCGCCAACGCCGCGCGCTGGCTCGCCGGACAAGGCTCGTAATGGAGTCCCCGTGAACGCGAGCAACATCCAAACGGAATCGTGGCGGGACCGCTACGGACCGTGGGCCGTCGTGACGGGCGCATCCGAGGGGATCGGACGCCAGATCGCGCTCGACCTCGCCAACCGCGGCCTGCACGTCGTGCTCGCCGCCCGGCGGCAGGCGCTCCTCGAGGAGCTGGCGCGCGAGCTCCCGGCGAGCGTTTCGAGCCGCGTGGTCGCGGCCGACCTCGCCACCCTGGCGGGGGTCGAGGCGGTGACTTCGGCGACGCAGGAGCTCGACGTCGGACTCCTCGTGGCCGCGGCCGGCTTCGGCACCTCGGGAGCCTTCCTGGATGCCGACATCGAGCGCGAGCTGCGCCTCCTCGACGTCAACTGCCGGGCGCCGCTCGTTCTCACCCACCACTTCGGCCGCCGCCTCGCCGCGCGGGGGCGCGGAGGAATCGTGCTCTTGAGCTCGATCCTCGCCTTCCAGGGCGTGCCCCGGACCGCGCACTATGCGGCCACCAAGGCCTACGTGCAGTCGCTCGCCGAGGGGCTGGGCCGCGAGCTGGGGCCGCTCGGAGTGGACGTGCTCGCCTCCGCGCCCGGTCCCGTCGCGAGCGGCTTCGCCGGTATTGCCGATATGCGTTACGGCGCCACGGTGCCCGCGTCCGTCGTGGCGCGCGAGACCCTCGGCGCGCTCGGGCGACGGCGTACCGTCCGGCCAGGCTGGCTCACGAAGGTCCTCACGGCCGGGCTCTCCGCACTCCCGCGACCGGCGCGCGTCCGGTTGATGGAGCGCGTGATGGCGGGCATGACGGACCACCGGCGCTCGACCGCCTGACGACGGCTCAGCGATCGGGCGTGGTGGTCCCCGCCCGCTCGAAGTCCCAGCGCCACTCGCGGTCGAACATGTAGCGCTCGAGGAAGAGCGGATCGGAGAACGGGTCGCCCGCGGCGGCACGCTCCTGCGGCTTCTCCGCGCTCAGGAACGCCACCGCGTCGCCGACGACCGACGCGTCGCGAAGGATCCGGTGGTGTCCGAGACCGCGCGTGGTCACGAGGCGCGCATCGGGCCAGGCCTCGGCGATGGCGGCTCCGTTCGAGCGCGGCACCTCGTCGTCGTCGCCGTCGTGGATCACGAGGAGGGGCACGCCCGATCCCGCGCCCAGCCGCGGCACGTTGAGGTCCGACCAGGCGACGCCGAGCCGGCGCTCGCTGCGCGCCTGCATCGCCTGCAGAACCTCCGACGAGATCCCGAGCCGGTCCGCGAAGCGGCGCGACCAGTCGCCGGGGTCGGCGGGCGGGGCGATGAAGACGGCGCGTCCCACCGGCAACCCGTCGCCGAGGGCGCGCGCCGTGGCCGCCGCGCCGAGCGAGTGCGCGATCACCCCCGCCGCTGGTCCGAAGTGGTCGACGAGGGCGCGCAGGGTGCGCGCGAAGTCGACGAGCGACGTCCGCCCCCCCGAGGAGGCTCCGTGGCCGGGGGCATCGAACGTTACGACCGTGAACCCGGCGCGCACGAGGGACGGCGCGAACGCGGCGAGCTGCCCGCCTCTGCCCGCCCATCCGTGCACGAGGTAGACGACGGGGCCTTCGCCCCAGGACCACGCGGCGATGCGCTCGCCGCTCAGCTGGAGCCGCCGGAAGCGGCCGGTGGCCAGGAACGCGCGCACGCGCGGCGACGCGCTCCTTCGGGGGGCGGTGAAGAACAGCTTCTCCGCCCAGCGCGCGGCCACGCCGGGGACCGTGTCGTTGAGGATGCCGAACATTCCGCGCACGAGGTGCTCGCGGGCGGTCATCGCCGGACCTCGGAGGCCTGGCCTTCAATAATTCGAACGTTCGTGCTTTTCACGACCCGCACCCTCCCCCCTCCAACACGACGAAGCCCCCTACTTGGAAGTTCCCTTACGAGCCTTGGATGTCGCGCGGGCGGCGCGCACCAGCGCCTCGAACCCGCTCTCCGCTCTCTCCCGAGCTCGGCTATCCCGCAGCAGACGGTAGGCGTGGTGATAGGCGAGAGCCACGCCGTAGAGGTCGTGCGCGAACTGCTGGGGATCGACGTCCGTGCGGAAATGCCCCTCCTCGATGGCGATGCGCACCGCCCCCGCCAGCACCTCCAGCCAGTCCTTCTGCAGGGCGACGAGGCGGTCGCGCGGCGCGCCCGGCTGGTCGTCCAGCTCGATGGCGGCCGCCACGAACAGGCAGCCTCCGGGCATGGAGCTCGAGGTCGTCCACGACAGCCACCGGTGGAAGAGGGCGCGGAGGCGCGGCTCGCCGCGCTTTTCCGCGAGCGCCGGCTTGATCACCGTGTCCACGAAGCGCGCCGAGGCCGCCTCGAGGACCTGCACCTGTAGCGCTTCCTTGGAGCGGAAGTGGGCGAAGAGGCCGCTCTTGGAGAGCTCGAGATCGTCGGCCAGGCGGCCGATGGTCAGCCCCCCCAGGCCCACGCGCGTGGCGAGGCTCACACCCCGATCCACGATGGCCTGGCGGGTCAGCTCCCCCTTTCCCACGCCCCCAAAATAAGCACGACCGTTCGTTTTGTCAAGGGGCGGGTTCGGGGCTTACTGGTAGCGCAACGCCACCACCGGATCGACCCGGCTGGCCCGGAAAGCCGGCACCCCGGCCGCGAGAAGAGCCACCAGGCCGAGCAGCAGCGGCACGCCCACGAAGGTCACGGGATCTCGGGCGCTGCCGTAGAGCAGCGTCGAGATGAGCCGCGACACCGCGAGCGAACCGGCGAGCCCGAGCCCCACGCCGACCAGCACGAGGATCATCGCCCGCTTGACGACCAGGGACAGGACGTCGGGCCGGCCCGCTCCGATCGCCATGCGGATCCCGATCTCCCGCTGGCTGCGGGCCACCCAGTAGCTCATGACTCCGTAGAGGCCGAGCGACGCCAGCACCAGGGCCATGATCCCGAGCACGGTCAGAAGACCCGCGCCCAGCTTCGGGGCCCAGAGCGACTGATCGACGAGCTGGCCGACCGTCTGCGCGTTCGTCATGGGCATCTCGCGGTCGAGAAGTCGGATCTCGTTCTGCGCGGCCCCGAGGATGGGCGCGGGGTCGCCCTCCGAGCGCACGTGCAGGCTCACCGCGTCGGCGAAGTTCTGTCGCAAGGGAACGAAGGCGCAGTTCTGCGGCGTCTCTCCGACCGTCGCGTAGTTCGACGTCCTCACGACGCCCACGACCTCGCGGTAGAACCCGTCGGCGTCGCCGTAGAACTGGAAGCGCCGGCCCACCGCCTCCTGATCGGGCCAGAACCGCTGCGCCATTGTCTCGTTCACGATGGCCACGGGCCGCGTCTCCGCGCGGTCCATCTCCGTGAAGTCCCGGCCCCTCACGAGAGCCACGCCGATCGTCTCGAAATACCCGGGGTCGACGTTGTTCGTGTTCACGAGGATGCCCTTCCCCTTCTCCTGGGGCTGGCCTTCGAGGAAGACGCTGCGGGCGAAGCCGCCGAAGAGCGGAAGGTTGGTGGCGAGCGAGGCGGAGCGCACGCCGGGCAGCGATCGCGCACGCTCCAGGACGAGGTCGTAGAACCGCTCGGTCCGGGCCTGGTCGTAGCCCGCTTCCCCGGGGCTCAGCGTGAGGAGGGCGAGGTGCTTCGCTTCGAAGCCGGGATCGAGGTCCTTCGCGCTCCCGAGGCTGCGGAGGAAGAGCCCGGCCGCAATGAGGGCGACGATGGAGAGGCTCACCTGCGCCACTACGAGCGCATTGCGCAGGCTGGGCAGCCGTCGCGCCCCTCCGAGCCCGATCGTCTCCTGCTTGAGATCGCCCACGACGTCGGGCCGCGCGGCCTGCAGCGACGGGACGAGCCCGAAGACGACGCCGGTGAGCACGGAGATCACGAGCGTGAAGCCGAGGACCCGCGCATCCAGGCGGAGGTCGAAGGCGTCCTGGCCGATGAACGGAAGCGGGAAGGACAGGATGAAGCCGCGTCCCCAGTAGGCCACGAGCAGGCCGAGCGCTCCGCCCATGAGCGCGAGGAGGATGCTCTCGGTCATGAGCTGGCGGATGAGCCGCCGGCGGGCCGCCCCCAGCGACAGCCGGATCGCGATCTCCTTGCGGCGGGCGGCACCCCTCGCCAGGAGAAGGTTCGCGACGTTGGAGCAGGCGACGACGAGGACGAGCCCGACGATGCTCATGAGCACGATGCCGCCGCGGAGGAGCACCTCGCGCAGCCCGGGGAAGATCGTGGCCTCGGTGAGCGGCCGCAGCGTGACGGTACGCCCGGCGTTGTCGCGCGGGTACTCCTTCTCCAGGCGAGCGGCGATCGTCTTCATCTCGGCCTCGGCCTGGGCCGAGGCGGTCCCCGGGCGGAGCCGCGCGGCCACGTTGAAGAAGAGAGCGCGCCGCTCGTCGAAGAAGTCGCGGAACTGCGCGGGCAGCAGCTGCGCGTACATCGTGGCCGGGACCCACACGTCGGGACCGAGTATGGCGCTCACGCCCTTGAATCCGTCGGGCGCTATTCCCACGACCGTGTACGCGAGCCCGTTGATCCGGACCGTCCGCCCGACGACGGCCGGGTCGGCGCCGAAATCGCGGCTCCAGAAGCGATGGCTCAGGACGGCCACCGGATGACCGCCGGGCGTCGAGTCCTCCTCGGGCAGGAAGAATCGTCCCTGGGCGGGCCGGACCCCGAGGACCTCGAAATAGTTGCCGCACGCGAGCTGCGCGAAGATCCGCTTGGCTTCCCCCTCCCGGGCGAGGGACGCGACGAAGGGGAACGTGTAGCCGGTGACGCCGGAGAAGACCTGGTTGTCGTCCCGGTAGTCCTTGTAGTTCCGGTAGGAGAGCGGATTCAGGTTCGAGAACTGGCCAGGGTTGTTGGCGTCGATCGTGAAGACGGCCACGAGCTCATTCGGGGCCTTCACCGCGAGCGGGTTCAAGAAGACGGCGTTGATCAGCGTGAAGATCGCCGTGTTGGCGCCGATGCCCAGCGCCAACGACAAGAGCGCTACCGCCGTGAAGCCCGGGTTCCGCGCGAAGCTCCGGAAGCTCAGCCGCGCGTCCCGCCAGAAGCCTTCCATGGGACCACTCCGTCCGCCCCCGACCGAGACGATCGAGCACCGGAGGCGGGCATGTCAAGGGGAAGTGCAGTAGCATCGGCACGAATCAATCCATTGGACGCGACGGGCTAGGGCGCGCCTCGGCGAGGCCTGCAGAAGAACCTGAGACGCACGGAGGCCAACAATGATCCAGACTGCGAGTCCGGTCGCGCGGCGGCAGTTCCTTGCCGGTGGCGGGACCACGCTGGCGGTCCTCTACTTCTTCGATTCCCCGCTGTTCGCGTGGGGCCGGAAGGGCGAGACGACCCTTCCCTTCCTCGACCAGCCGCCCAAGGCCCCGCTCGAGGGCCTCCGCCAGCTCGACTGGCAGAACGTCGATTCCTGGATCACGCCTAACGAAAGCTTCTTCGCCATCGGCCACTACGGGGTGCCGGAGATCGACGCGAAGTCCTGGAAGCTCGAGGTCGACGGCCTCGTGGAGCGACCTCGCTCGTACAGCCTGGACGAGGTCCGGGGGCTCGGCCGGAAGGAGGTCGTCTTCACGCTCGAGTGCTCGGGCAACAGCGGGTTCGACTGGTTCCAGGGCGGCATCGGCAACGCGCGCTGGGCCGGCGTGCCGCTGGCCGACGTTCTCCACGCCGCGGGGCTGAAGAAGGATGGAATCGAGGTCGTCTTCTACGGCGCCGACGGGGGCGACGAGACGGTCCCCTACATCGGCGGCCTCGGCGACAAGATGGGCGACGTCGCCATGAAGACGAGCTTCGCGCGCAGCATGTCCGTTGCCGAGGCCACGGATCCCGCGAACCTGCTCTGCTACGAGATGAACGGCGCGCCGCTGCCCAAGGCCAACGGCTCTCCGCTGCGCCTGATCGCGCCGGGCTGGTACGGCATCGCCAACGTGAAGTGGCTGACCCGGATCGAGGTCCGAGCCACCCGCTACCTCGGGACGTTCATGGCGACACGGTACGTCACGTTGCGCGAGGAGCCGCGGCCGGGCGGAGGCAGCGTCTGGACGCGCGACGAGGTCGGACGATCGCGGCTGAAGTCGATCCCGGCCAAGGTCACGATCAAGGACGGCCAGCACCGCATCTACGGAGCGGCCTGGGGCGCGCCCGTCGCGCGCGTCGAGGTCCGCGTCGACGACGGCGCGTGGATGCCGGCGACGCTCGACGAGGGACGCGAGCACGACTTCGCCTGGAAGTTCTGGCATCTCGACTGGCCGCGACCGGCGCCGGGCGAGCACCGCATCACCTCGCGTGCCGTCGGCGCCGCGGGTGAGGTCCAGCCCGCGCCGGACGACTGGACGATCGCTCGCAAGAAGACCTACTGGGAGGCCAACGGCCAGATCACGCGAACGATCCGGATCTGACCGGCGCGGCTCAGACGGGGCGCGGCTCGAGGGCCACTCGGACGGCGCGGATGTGGGAGGGGCCCGTGCGGCAGCATCCGCCGACGAGACGCGCTCCCGCGCTCCGCCAGGTCTTCGCGTACTCGCCCCAGTCGGCCGGGTCGGACCGGCCGCACCAGGACCGCGCGGCGGCGTCGTAGCGCTCGCCGGAGTTGGGATACGCGACGAGCGGCTTTCTCGTCACGGCGGCGGCCGCGCGCAGGAGTGCCTCCACGTGCTCGGGAGCCGTGCAGTTGACCCCCACCGCGACGACGTTCGGCTGCGCGTCCAGCTCGCGGACGACGTCGGCGAGCCGGGTTCCGTCGCACAGCCGCTCGCCGTCCCGGCAGCTGAAGCTCAGCCAGGCCGGCACCGACGGCTCCGCCGCGACGAGGGAGACGAGGGCCCGGGCCTCGAGCGACGAGGGGATCGTCTCGCACGCCAGCAGATCGGCCTCCGCGTCGGCGAGGACGCGGAACCGGTCCCGATGGAAGTCGACGAGCTGCCTCTCGGTGAGACCGTAGTCGCCCGTGTACTCCGCCCCGTTGGCGAGGTAGGCGCCGTACGGACCGACGCTCGCAGCGACGAGCGGACGCGCCCGGCCCGCCCGGCGCGCCGGGTCGGACCAGAAGGCGTCGCGAGCCTCGCGCGCCAGGGACACGCTTCGCCGAAGCATCTCCACGGCCTGGCTCTCGGTGAGCCCGGCCCGCCGGAAACCAGGGACACTCGCCTGGTAGCTCGCCGTCGTCACGCAGTCGGCGCCGGCCTCCAGGTAGGCGCGATGTACGGCCGTGATCGCCTCCGGCGCCGCGGCGAGGACGCGGGCCGACCAGAGCGGGTGGTCGAGGTCGAAGCCCGCCCTCTCGAGCTCGGTGGCGAGACCGCCGTCGAGGACGAGCGTGCCGCCATCGGCGAGAAGCGGGCCGAGAGGGTCCGCGATCGGCATAACCCGGCTAGTCTAGAGCAGGGTGCTGAAAAGTGTCCTTGCGCGGGGCGCGGCAT
>JBKPBQ010000202.1:0-5764 GCA_046726955.1 Acidobacteriota bacterium | reverse complement strand
CGGATCTCGTCGAGCCGCACGAAGCGCTGGCTCGACTGCTCGGAGTTGTAGAAGGGATGCGAGTGCAGGAAGGACCAGACGAACTGCCGGCTCACGTTCTCCAGCCCGAACTCGAAGTGCGCGTGCTGGAAGACCGTGTGGTGGCCGCCCTCGAACGTGAGGGGGCCGATCGAATCCCGCTGCGCGGGCGTGATCTCGTCCGGCGAGACGACGCGGGGCATGTAGCACGTGCGGGCGGCCGCGACCGCCCCGTCGTACGGGCGGCCCGGGGCCTGTCGGAGCGTCACGACCGGAGGGCCGGTGACGATCATTCGTCCCGGCCGGCCGGCGGGGCGGCCTCGCCCTCGTCGTGGTGCTCCGGCCCCACGACGTGCTCCTCGAACTCCTTCAGGAAGCTCAGCGTCCTGAGATCGCGCATGCGGTCGAGGTAGACGCCGCCGTCGAGGTGGTCGCACTCGTGCTGGATCACGCGGGCGTGGAAGCCCTCCGCCTCCAGCGTGTAGGGCCGGCCCTCGCGGTCGAACGCGTCGAGCCGCAGGCGCGAGAACCGCGGGACGAGCCCGCGCAGGTCGGGGATCGACAGGCACCCTTCCCAGGCGTCGAGGGTGTCGGGTCCGAGGGGCGTCACCACCGGGTTCACGAGGACGGAGAACGACACGCCGCCCTCCGTGCGCCGATCGGAAGAGGGGACTTCGAGCACGGCCAGCCGCAGGCTCTCGTGGATCTGGGGAGCGGCGAGCCCCACGCCGTCGTACTCGTACATCGTCTGGCGCATGTCGTCGATGAGGCGCTGCATCGCCGGCGAGCGCAGCTCGTCCAGCGAGACGGGGTCGGCGGGCCGGCGCACCACCGGGTGGCCGATACGGGCGACCTTGAGGATCGCCATCTACTTGTAGAAGTCGTAGCGGTCTCCCGCCACGACCTCCACGACGTGGATCGCGGACTCGCGGAGGACCTGCATGCCCAGGGAGTCGCCAGGCCCCTTGCGCCACATTGCGCGGTAGAGCTCGCGCAGCGACGACACCGGCTCGCCGTCCACCGAAAGGATGAGGTCTCCGCGCATGAGCCCGGCCTTCTCGGCGGGGCCGCCGGGCACGATCCCGCTGATCGCGACACCCCCGTCGTGGCCCTGCGGGTAGAAGCCGACCCAGGCCCGCCGCGCCGACGGATCGCGCTCGGTCTCGCCCTCGAGGATGCTCCGTCGGGAGAGGAAGAGTGTGATGGGGATGGCCAGGCTGTAGCGCCCCACCGCGGCGAGACCGAGGGAGACGATCCCGATGACGCGCGCGTCCGAATCGTAGAGCGGCCCTCCCGCGAGGCCGGGATTGAGGGCGGTGGTCATGATCGCGGCGTCGAGCATGTACTCCCAGAACGCTTCGAAGGGCCCGACCATCGACACGTGGCCGCAGGCGCCGCGCCGCTCCTGCTCTCCGGAGCAGGTGAGCAGGAAGACGGGGAGGCCGGGCTCCACCGGCTCGGAGGCGAGGACCGCGGGCCGCACGGGCTCGCCCTCGAGGGCGAGGAGGGCGAGGCCGGACTCGTGGTCGAGCGAGATCCGCGCGACCCCGCGCGGCCGGCCGTCCACTCCCGTGACCTCGGCCTTCGACGCGCCGAGCACGAGGTAGTGGGCCGTGAGGACCCGGTCGGGCGCCACCGCCACTCCCGCGCCCATCCGCGCCTCGCCGAGCACGGCCGCCGACGGGTGCTTGCGCGGGATCTCGGTCCGCAGGAAGACCAGAGATGCGGCGGCGGCGCGGGGGATGGAGACAAGCGAATCCACGGACGTCCGGTCGGGCGATTATAGAAGGAGATCGGCGAGAGCGCGGAGTGTTCTGACCCGGCGGCGCGGCCGCGACCGACGAGCGCCGGCGGCGCCTCCTTCCACCCAGCAGAACGGAACCCCCGCCCGGGCGGCCGCCTCGGCGTCGATCGCGAGGTCGTCGCCGACGTAGAGGGCCTCGCGCGGGCCGAGCGCGAGCGCGCGCAGCGCGACCTCGAGGATGCGCGGGTCGGGCTTCGCGTACCCGCAGCCCGCCGACGTCACCACCACCTCGAAGAACCCCTCGAGTCCGGCGGCGGCCAGCCGCGAGCGCTGGACGCGGTCGATCCCGTTCGTCACGACGCCCAGACGGAAATCCTTCGCGAGCCGCGCCAGGGCTGGACGGCATCCAGGCAGGCGGTCGCCGCGGAGGGAGAGCTCGTCGAGGAAGACCTCGCCGAGGCGGGAGCCTTGCCGGGGATCGGCGCCGAGGTGGCGCAGGAGGCGGCGGAAGCGCTCGACGGCGAGCGCTCGCTGCGTGATGCCCCCGCGGCGGTAGAGCGCCCAGATCTCGTCGTTGATCTCGCGGTAGGCGAGGAGCGTCGACCTCGAGAAGGGAAGGCCGAAGCCGGCGAGGGCGCGGCGGAGCGCGATGCGCTGCGCGCGGTCGAAGTCGAGGAGCGTGTGGTCGAGGTCGAAAAGGACGGCGCGGAGGCGGGGCAGGAGACTAGTCCGCGCGGTGCGCGGTCACTTCGCGCGGTAGGTGATGAGCCCGCGCTTCAGGTCGTAGGGGGAAACGCCGACGGTCACGCGGTCGCCCTGGATCACGCGGATCCGGAACTGCCGCATCTTCCCGTTCAGACGGGCGAGCACCTCGTGGTTCTCCGCGACCTTGACCTTGTAGTTCCCGCCCGCCAGCACTTCCGTCACCACTCCCTGCAGCTCGATCAGGTCTTCCTTGCTCATCCACTCTCCCGGGGAAGGAACCTTGGATTATGTCCTCACTTTCCGGTACGCGTCCAGTCCACGAGCCCGGAGCGCGTCGCGGGCTGGCACTGCGGGCAGAAGTACGCGTCCATGCCCTTCACGCCCGCGGTGCGGATCTTCGACCCGCAGCGCGGGCAGATCTCCTTGCGACGGACCTTCAGGAAGTCGCGCACCTTGACCTCGATCGGCTCCTGCCGCCGCGCCACCTCGTCCACCGCCTCGCGCATCACCTCGACGATCGCGTCGTGCAGCCGGACGCCGTCCTCGTGCGAGAGCCGGCGGCAGAAGGTCTTGGGGTGGATCCCCGCCTCGAACAGGACCTCGTCCGCGTAAGCGTTGCCGAGGCTGTCGAGCGCCCGCTTGTCGAGGAGAAAGGCGCGCACCTGGTCGCGGCGGTGCCTGAGCAGGCTGCAGAAGCGCTCGCGCGTGAACTCGGGGGACAGGATGTCGATCCCTCCCGTCTGCATTCCGGGAATCGCGCGCCAGTCTTCGTTGGCGATGAGGTAGGCCTTGCCCATGCTCTTGTCGTCGAGGTAGCGGAGCTCGCGGTCGCCCAGCCCGAGTGCGAAGGCGAGCGTGGCTTCCTCTTTCTCTCCGGGCTCGGCGAGCCGGAAGCGGCCGGCGAGCATCGGATTCACGGCGAGGTCGAGGCCCTCGAACCGGAAGACGACGAAGTGCGACTTGCGGAAGACGTCGCGCAGCTCCCGGCCGAGGAGGAGAGAGAGGTTGCCCCTCACGGTGAACCGGAGGACGACCGGCTCGCGCACCCGCTCCGCCGTCACGTGGCGGCCGGCCAGGCTCTCGCGGAGCCTGGACACGACGTAGAGCAGGTCGGGCAGCTCGGGCATCGCTCAGAACAGTAACCGCAGCTCGGCGAGCAGCCGCCGGGCGTCCGTGTCCGGATCATCGCCAGAGTACTGCGCGGCCGGCCGATCCGCACGCAGGACCAGGTACTCCAGGCCGAGACGCACCCACTTCGCGGGTTTCCAGAAGCCAGCAGCCGTCACCGCCCATCCCGAGTCGCCGTTGGGCTCCGCGGTGCCGTCGCGATCGCGGTTCTCGAAGCCGTCGGCCCGCGCGGTCAGGCGAAAGCCCGCCACCGTCCAGGTCAGGAGCGCGTAGCCCGTGCGGAAGCGCACGTCCACGAACGGGCCGCCCGGCTGCTGTGGACCCATCGTCGTCGTGCCGATGGCGCCCTCCGCGACGAAGAGCGCCTTCGCCCCGAGCGGCACCTGGAATCCGGCCTGGCCGTAGTGCGTGTCCCAGGAGTACTGGCCCGAATGAAGACGGCGATCGCCGCCGTTCTGCGTGTACGCCGCCTGGACGAGGGTCTTCTCGCCGTGCGACCAGCGGGCGCGCGCGTGCCATCCCACCCGCCCGGCGAGATCGTCGATGGGACGCGTTCCCTTGCCCGTCTGATCGGCAAAGGCCTCGCCGGGCTCGAAGCTGCGCAGCGGGGGAAGGGGAAGGAACTCGCCCACCGTCGTGAGGCGGTCGCCGAGGCCGAAGCCGCGCCAGGCCAGGAGCGCCCCCGAAGGCTCGGCGAAGGCGAACGCGGCGGCCGCGACGTCGAGACGGCTGCCTCCGAGGTCGCGGGTGAGCTGCGAGTCGAAGCCGGTGAGCCGCACCTCCTCGCCGATCCAGGTGTTCCACGCGGAGAGCGTGATCGTGTACGGAGACTGCCAGAGCGGGTCCACGTTCTCGAGCGAGGTCGGCGGGAAGAAGAGGCCGGCGCGGAGGCGAAGCGTCGTGCGCACGTCGAGCTCGAGGCGGAGCTGTGCGAAGGCCTCGGTGAGGCCGGCCGCGTGTCCCCGCGAGTCCTCCGGCTCGCCCTGGTAGGTCCCGTGGACGCGGAAGAGCCAGGCCGGCGTCGGCCTCCAGTCGAGGCCGAGCTGGACGCGGCCGCGAAAGGCGGGCAGCGCGTCGGACGACGACTCGGCTCCCTCGGTGAGCCGGCCGTATCCGCCTTCGATCCACGAGCGCTGGCCCTCGACGACGAGCCCGCGCGCGGACAGGGCGCCGCGGAGGTCCAGCTCGCCCGCGCCGACGACACTTCCGGAGACGGCGATCAGGGCGAGGGCGGCGAGCGCGCGGCGCAACCCGCGGTCCTACTTCGCCGGTTCCACCGAGCCCTCGCGCTGGAGGCGGCTCGCCGCCGTCCAGCAGACGAGCGCCCAGGCGATCCCCGCCGTCCATCCGGCGAGCACGTCGGTCGGGTAGTGCACCCCGAGGTACACCCGGCTCACCCCCACGATGAAGCTCAGGAAGGCGGCGAGGGCGAGGAAGTAGAGCTTCAGCGGACGCGGCTCCACGAGCCGGGCGAGCAGCGCGGCGAGTGTGAAGTAGATGACGGCGGATTCCATGGCGTGCCCGCTCGGGAAGCTCGGCGAGCTCACCGGAGTCAGACGGAGCGCCACGTCCGGGCGCGGGCGGTCGAACACGCTCTTGAGCAGCAGATTCAGGGCCTCGCCGCCGGCGGTGGCCACGAGCACCAGCACGAGCGCGTGCCGCTGGCGCCGCGCGACCAGCGAGCCGGCGACCGCGAGCACGAAGAGCGTGAGGACGGGCAGGCTGCCGAGCGACGTGATGTCCCTCATCATGCCGGGCAGCCAGGCCGGCCCCCGGGGCGTCGAGACGTCCTCCGGATCGCGCAGGAGCCGCAGCACCCGCTCGTCGATGTGCTGTGTCCGGCGGGTGGTGACGGAGTCGCTCACCACCACGAACACCCAGACGCAGAAGACGACCGACAGCATGGCGAGGAGCAGCCGGGAATCCACCCGGGAGAGCTCCTCCCAGCGCGTGCCGATCGTCCGCAGCTGCCGTCCGAAGCGAGCGAATGTCCCCATCTTGGAGGCTCGATCCGAAGCGTATCGGATCGCGGCGAGGGCGTCGAGGCGGGTCAGTGACGAGTGAAATATCTACAAACGCTGCGACGCGGAGGCCCTTGGCGATCCCCAGGCCCCTCATCTCACGGGATTTCCGTCGTCGCGGACGGTGGCCGGGCTCTTGCTCTTGAGT
>JBKPBQ010000201.1:0-3519 GCA_046726955.1 Acidobacteriota bacterium | reverse complement strand
GGCCGATCTGCTCGGGGTCGATCTTGATCGACGTGATCCGCGGCGCGTGCGCGGCGAGCTGCTCGCGTGACTCGGGGATGGCCTCCAGCATCTTGCCGAGGATGAACTCGCGCGCCCGCTTCGCCTGCGAGAGCGCGTTCTTCATGATCTCGCGCGTGACGCCCGTGATCTTGATGTCCATCTGCAGCGCGGTGATGCCGTCGCGCGTGCCGGCGACCTTGAAGTCCATGTCCCCGAGGTGGTCCTCCGCGCCCTGAATGTCCGTGAGGATGACGTAGTCGTCGCCCTCCTTCACGAGGCCCATCGCGATTCCCGACACGGGCGCCTTGATCGGCACGCCGGCGTCCATGAGCGCGAGCGTCGAGCCGCACACCGAGCCCATCGACGACGAGCCGTTCGACTCGAGGGTCTCCGAGACGAGACGGATCGTGTACGGGAACTCGTCGGCCGGCGGGATCACCGCCTCGAGCGCGCGCTGAGCGAGCGCCCCGTGGCCGATGTCGCGGCGCTTCGGGCCGCGCATGAAGCCCGTCTCCCCGACCGAGTAGGGCGGGAAGTTGTAGTGGTGCATGTAGCGACGCTCCTGCTCGAGCGACAGGTCGTCGATGCGCTGCCCCTCCTTGGCGGTGCCGAGCGTGAGCAGCGTCATGATCTGCGTCTGGCCACGCGTGAAGAGCGCCGAGCCGTGCGTCCTCGGGCTGACGCCGACCTCGCACTCGATCGGGCGGATCTCCTCCAGGTCGCGGCCGTCCGGGCGGCGCTTCTCGACCGCGATCTTCTTCCGGACGAGATCCTTGTAGATCGCCTCTGCAGCGCGCTTGACGAACTGCTTCGTGAGGGTGTCCTTGACGGTGGGCGGCTCGCCTTCGACTGTCGCGGGCCCGACCGGGAAGGGCAGCTCCACCGTGTCGACGATCCGCTCGAAGAGGAGCTGCCGCTTGGCGGATTTGAGCTCCTTCGAATCCTGCTCCGCCTCGGTCAGCGCGCGCAGGTCGCTCTCGAACTGCTCGCGCACCGGAGACTCGACGGCGGCAAGCCGATGCTTCTCGAGGAGGACATTGAGACTCGAGCGCACCTGCATCTGCTTCTCGATGTCCTCGTCCGTCGAGTCCATCGAGAGCGGCGGCGCGAACTGCTCGAGCAGCTCGTCGACGACTGCGGCGGCCTCGCGAAGGCCATGCGCATGGATGCGCTCATCGATTGCATGGCCGTGCTCCGAGTCGAGGGTTCCCGTCAGCTCCGGGTCGAGCCACGTCGCCTTGCCCGCTTTCTCGCGCAGCTCCTCCTGAGCCTCGCAGAGCTTGCGGATTTCCTGCTGCGCTAGGTCGAGTGCCTCGAGCAACCTCTCCTCGGGGACCTCGTCGGCACCTGCCTCGACCATCGTGATGCCGTCCTTCGTGCCGACAACGATCAGGTCGAGGGTCGACTCCTCCATCTCGGGCAGCGTCGGATTGACGACGAGCCGGTCCTGTAGCCGGCCGATGCGCACCGCGCCGACCGGACCGAGGAAGGGCAGCGGCGAGATGTGCAACGCCGCAGACGCGCCGTTGATGCAGAGGATGTCGTGCGGAGTGATCAGGTCCGCGGACAGCACGGTGCAGATCACCTGCACCTCGTTCTTGAAGCCCTTCGGCCAGAGCGGCCGGATCGGACGGTCGATCATGCGCGCGGTGAGGATCGCGCGCTCGGTCGGACGGCCTTCGCGCTTGAAGAATCCGCCGGGGATCTTCCCCGCGGCGTACATGCGCTCCTCGACGTCGACAGTCAGTGGGAAGAAGTCCGCGCCCTCGCGCGCCTCCATCCGTCCCTGCGCCGTCGCGAGCACCATCGTCTCGCCGGACCGGACGACGACGGCGCCGTCGGCCTGTTTCGCGAGCTTCCCGGTCTCGAACGTGATCTCCCGGCCGCCGATCTCGACCGAGACGCCGGCGTACCGTTCAGTGGCAATAGCCATATGTTCCTCCACTCTCCTTCGAACGAGGGTGGAGGTTTGAGTGAGCGCTCGCCGCCGAGCACTCGCTCAAACTTCCACCCCCTTATGACCTGAGCTAGCGCCTGAGCCCCAGCTCCTTGATGAGGGCGCGATAGCCCTCCAGGTTCGTGCGTTGCAGGTAGTTCAGGAAGCGGCGGCGCCGTCCCACCAGCTTGAGCAGACCTCGGCGCGAGTGGTGGTCGTGCTTGTGCGTCCGAAGATGTTCGGTCAGCTGGTTGATCCGGCGCGTCAGCATCGCGACCTGAACCTCCGGCGACCCGGTATCCGCCTCGGCTCGGCCGTGCTGCTTGATGATCTCCTGCTTCTCTTCCTTGGTGAGGGTCACGGTGCTCCTCTCGTCGTGGGCTCCGCCGTCCCAGCTCGCCGCCCAAGGAAGAAGGCGCACGGCCGCGACGGGGTCATCGGTCAGCGTAGCTGACCTCCGGGGCAAAGTGCTCCGCACTTTGCCCCGAGTAGACCGTCAGGCGCGCTTCGCGCGCGTGCCCTATGGGCTATTGAGGGGTTTTGAGCTTCGGCAGCAGGCTGCGAGCAGCCCGGCGAAGCCGGGCCGCCGACGGGACGTGAATTGTCGGAGAGCACAGCGAAGTAGGCTGCCCGGCCATGAAAGCGGGCATTGCGGCCGGTCATCCGGCGACCGCGGCAGCCGGGGCCGAGATCCTCGCCGCCGGCGGGAACGCCGCCGATGCGGCCGTCGCGGCGACGCTGGCGTCCTGTGTGGCCGAGACGATGATGACGGGCCTCCTCGGCGGCGGGCACGCGATCTACTTCGATCGCGCCTCGGGCCGTTCGTGGAACCTCGACTGCTTCTGCGGCGTGCCTTCCGGCGAGGGCGGCGAGCTCGTCGAGCTGCAGGTGCCGTTCGGCGAGGAGCTCGTGCACTACGCGATCGGGCCTGCCTCGTTCGCGGTGCCCGGCGTGCCTGCGGGCGTCGGCGCCCTGCACGGACGTTTCGGGCGGCTGCCGTGGCGTGAGCTGTTCGAGCCGGCGCTGCGGATCGCACGGGCCGGCGTCCGGATGACCCCGGCGCAGGCGTCGTGCCTCGCGATGCTCGCGCCGGTCATGACCATGGACGCGGGCGGGCGGATCTACGCGCCCACCGGGACGCTCCTGCAGACGGACGACGTCTTGTCGCAGCCGGGTATCGAGAAGGCGCTAGTGCTCCTGGCGGACGAGGGCGCCGCGTCGATGTACACGGGCTCGCTCGCACAATCGGTCCTCACGCTGATGCGACAGCGGGGCGGGATCGTCACCGCTGCGGACCTGTCCTCCTACGAAGCTCGCTGGAGCGAGCCGGTCGCGGTGGAGTACCTCGGCGTGCACGTGCTCACGCGCGGGGGGCTGTCGAGGCTGCCGGACCTGCTCCCTCGCCTCCCCTCGCTTCGCAGCGCGAGCCAGAGGGACCGCGTGCTGGAGCTCCTGCCCCTCCTCGAGACACGTGCCGCGGAGACGCACACGACGAACGTCGCCGTGGTGGATCGAGACGGCAACGCCTGCGACTTCACGACGAGCCTGGGGCTCGGCTCGGG
>JBKPBQ010000200.1:0-4400 GCA_046726955.1 Acidobacteriota bacterium | reverse complement strand
GGCGAGCCCTTTCCGCCGAAGAGCAGGAGCACGGTGAAGCCGCTGTCGATCCGCATCTCGCGCCGCAGCCGGTCGTGCGCCTCTCGTCCGCCCATCTGGTAGAAGCGCGGGTGCAGGATCATTCCCGAAATCCGCGCCACGCACTCGTCGGGGATGCCGAGCTGCCGCGCCTGCGCGGCCGCGCGCTCCGTCCCCACGATCACGCGACGGATCCCCGGCTCCATCCAGAAGCGCGGCGGGAAGTCCGCGAAGTCGGTGAGGAGGACGGTGAAGGGCACACCGGGGTGGGCGGCGGCGATCGCGTCGCGGATGACCCCGTTGAAGTTCGGCATCACGGAGAGGACGGCGGCGGGCCGCGGGCGCGCGGCCAGGTTCTCGCGGAGCGCCTTTACGAGCGAGCGCCGGCGCAGGCGGATCGCCCCGTGCATCAGCCGCAGGAGCGGGACGAGCAGCACCGTCCAGTGGCGGCGGAGGATCAGGTTGTAGCCGGCCTCGAGGCTGAGGCCGGTGGAGCGCTTCACGAGGTCCTCGGGGGCGAGGATCTCCTGCAGGTTCAAGACCCGCAGGGAGAAGGCCGCGCGGTTCTCCTCCGCGGCGGCCACGAGGGCGCGGGCGGCCGCGCGGTGTCCGCCTCCCGCGTCGACCATGAACACCAGGATCTCGGGCTCTGTCGCGCCCACCCTCGCCGTCATCGTCCGACGGAGGTGTGACGGCGCCGTGAAAGCGGCGTCGCCCCCGTGTCATCGAATGTTTCCGTTCGCTTCATCTTTCTGCAATCGCCGCGGCCTTCAATGTAGCTGGAGTTGAAGGGCAGGTTG
Source organism: Acidobacteriota bacterium (assembly GCA_046726955.1). Lineage (GTDB taxonomy): Bacteria > Acidobacteriota > Vicinamibacteria > Fen-336 > Fen-336 > CAVPGH01. Next base: position 3,582 of record JBKPBQ010000200.1, on the reverse strand, counting down.
AAGGAGGTGCGGGATGGGAAAGGGAGCGGACGTCCTTGCGTTGTGATCTCCACGTCCATTCGCGGCATTCGGGACCCGCAGAGCTGCCGGTGCTCCGCCACCTTGGCCGGGAATGCTACTCCGAGCCGGAAGCGGTCTACGAGCAGGCGCGGCGCCGGGGGATGGATCTCGTCACCCTCACCGACCACGACTCGATCGAAGGAGCCCTGCGGCTGGCCCACCTTCCCGACACGTTCGTGAGCGAGGAGGTTACGCTGCACGTCGAGGGCGGGCGGCAGCTGCACCTCGGCGTCTTCGACATCACCGTCCGGCAGCACGTGGCGATCCAGGAGCGCCGGCGCGACCGCGAGGCGCTCTTCGCGTACCTGCGCGAGGAGCGCATTCCCGCCTGCCTCAACCACCCGTTCTCGGCCCTGACCGGAGACCGTGCTCTCGGCGACCTCGAGGCTCCGCTCGGCCGGTTGTCCCTCGTCGAGGCCCTGAACGGCAGCCAGCCGTCCGGGCACAACGCGGGGGCGCTGCGTGTGGGCCGCTGGTGCGGCATGTCCCCGGCAGGAGGGAGCGACAGCCACACCCTCGCCGGAGTCGCGCGGGCGTGGACGCTCGTTCCGGGCGCGCGCAGCCGGCGCGAGTACCTCGAGGGCCTGCGGCAGGGGCGCACGGTGGCGGGCGGCCGGTCGGGCAGCTACGCCCGGCTCACCGACGAGGTCGTCCGCATCTTCGCGGCCGGCTATGCGAACACGCTCGAGCGCTCGTTCCTCGACCCGCTGCGTACCGCGGCCCTCGTCGGCCTCGTCCCGTTCCTGCCGCTCATTCCAGTGGTGACGGCCTTCGTCTACCTGCACGAGCTGAGCTTCGGAGCCCGGCTCCTGCGTCAGCTCGCCGAAGCCTTCGGCACGCCGGGCGGGAGCTCCGGCCGTCTCCGTCCGATCGCCCGGTCTCTGGGAGAAGCGGCTTGAGCGTCCTCGGCCTCGTCGAGGCCTCGGATTTCCGCATCTCGGGCCGCCTGCTCGAGTGGCGGCCGCCGCGCTGGTTCCGCGTCTTCATGATCTCGTCGACGCGAGCGGGCGACGGCTGGCTCTGGGTTGCGGTGGGGCTCGCTCTGGCGTCGGGCGGGTCGGACGGGCACCGCGTGCTCGCCGCGGCGGCCGTCGCCGCGGGGCTCGCCAACATCCTCCAGGTGCTGCTCAAGCGGCGCATCCGACGGACGCGTCCCTGCGACTCCGATCGGGTCGTCCGCCGGTCGTACGACGTGAGGCCTCTCGGTCACTTCCCGTCGGACCGCTACTCGTTCCCGTCGGGCCACGCGTTGAACGCGTTCGCCATCGGCTCGGTCGTCGCCCTCGCCTTTCCACCGTTGGCCGCCCCGGTGCTCCTCGCCGCCACGGTCGTGGCCGCGTCGCGCGTCGTGCTCGGGCTGCACTTCCTGAGCGACGTGGTGGCGGGATCGCTGCTGGGCGCGCTCGTCGGCGTCGCAGCCTTCGCGCTCCTGCTGTAGGCGGACGCTAGCGGTTGGCGACGGGCAGGCGGAACGCGGCCATCTGCTCGCCGTTGCGCGTGAGCAGGAGGTCGTGCACGAGGACGGGGTGGTTCCAGGTCTTGCCCTCGAGCGCCGAGAACCGCGCGAGCTCGGTGAACTGGTCGGGCGCGGCCTTGACGAGCGCCAGCTCTCCCTCCTCGGACAGCACGAGCAGCAGGTCCTGGTCGGCCAGCAGGACGAGCTGCCCGTTGCCGTAGCGCCCGCCCTTCCACTTGCGGCTGCCGTCCGCGAGGTCGATGCACGCGAGGATGCTCCCGTCGAACCCGTACGCGTGGCCCTCGTGGACGACGAAGTCGTTGAAGTAGGGCTTGAGCCCGTTCGACGTCCAGCGCTCCTGGCTCTTCCACCCGTCGGGCGTGTGGTCGACCTTGAGGCGGCGCATCCCGCTGCTCTCGCTGACCGCGATCAGCACGTCGCCGTCCGCGGTCTGGGCCGGCTGCACGATCGGGTAGCCCTTCCACTCGTGCTCCCACAGCACCTTGCCGTCGCTCGGCGAGACGCTGACGAGGCCGGTGCCGGTCAGGAGCAGGACCTGCTCGACGCCGTCGATCGTCGCGAGCTGGGGCGAGCTGTAGCCCTCGCTTCCCTTGGGTCCGAACCACCGCGGCTCGCCGCTGGGGCGATCGTAGGCCGCGAGCGCGCCGGAGGCGGCGACGATCACGAGGTCGCGGAGCACGAGCGGCGAGCCCGAGAATCCCCAGATGGGCGTCTTCGCCCCGGTGTCGGTGGCGGCGTTGCGCGACCACACGACCGCGCCGGTGCCCGCATCGAGGACGTTCACGATCCCCGTCCCGCCGAGCGTGTAGACGCGGCCGTCGGCGAGGGTGGGCGTCGCGCGCGGGCCGGCGCCGGCATTCGACTCCCAGAAGCGCGCGGCGTCGCGGTGCTTCCACGCCGGCTTGCCGCTGGAGGCGTGGTAGCAGGCGACGACTTCTTCCTCGCCGCGCTGCTCCTGCGTGTAGATGAGGTCGCCCTGGACGGCGAACGACGACCATCCCGGCCCGATGGGCCGCCGCCACAGCTCGACGGGCGGCGACGCGGACCAGTCGGTCTTGATCTGCACGCCGGTGACGATCCCCTTGCGCTCGGGCCCGCGGAACCCGGGCCACTCGGCTTCCGGCTTCGATGGAGTCGTCGCCACCGGAGGTAGTGCGGTCTTGGCAGCGACGCTGGCTGTCGATCTTTCCTTCGTGGTGGACGCCGGAGCCGGGGGCGCTTCTGCGGGCGTGTCGGCCGCGCGGGTCGGGACTGGCTCGGGCGGCGCCGGGGCCGCCGTGGGCGGAGGCGTCTCCTCGCCCTGGGCCACCAGCCGCTCCTCGGCGTTCTTCGTCCACCGGAACGAGAGGTCGTTCTTGAAGTTGCCCGCGCTGAAGCCGCCGGTCCGGATGAGCGTCCAGAATGCGCAGGCGACCACGACCGTCGCGGCCAGCGTGGTCCAGCGCGCGGCCGCCGTGAGTCCCCGAGTGGCCGCCGCCCAGGCGACGAAGGCAGCGGCGAGGGGCGGAACGGCCAGGATGAAGAACAGCATCCCCATCCCGCCGGTGGCGATCGACTTGTCGAGGAAGAAGCGAGTCGCGTAGACCGCCGCGGCCATGAGCGCGATCGCCCCGAGTCGCTCGGACCAGGGAGCCCGGCTGAAGAACAGCCACCAGACGACGATGGCCAACGCGCCGGCGAGGGACCCGAGCAGGCCGTACGGCGTCAAGTCGGGGAAGATGCTGGGCAGGACGAAGCGGGCCAGCAGCACGAGGATCGCGAGGACGACACCGGGCCAGAGCCGGAGGGGTGGACGCGGAGTGATCTCGACGATTTTCTGGAGGGGCATGTCTGGTTTAACGATCCTCGCGCGACGGCGGTTGCAATAGTTCTCGGCCTTCGGTTACTCCCTGAATCCGAGTCACTTCGCGGCGGCCCGTCACGAGCCGCTCCCCGGCCGGGAAGACGTTGCGATCTGCCACACGTTGCCGAACGGGTCCTGGACCATCCCGCGGCGGTCTCCGTAGGGCGTGTCCCGGACCTGCTCGAGCCAGGCGGCTCCGGCC
>JBKPBQ010000199.1:0-7397 GCA_046726955.1 Acidobacteriota bacterium | reverse complement strand
GCGTGCACTACGGTTGCAAATTGGCCTTTGGTCCCATACGGGGGAAGCAGGACCGCGCGTGGGACCAAGGTCGTATATCGGCCCGGCCGCCGCCTTCGTAACCTCTTGTGGGGCACAGAAGAAGGGAAACTGGCATGGTTCGACATACGGTTCGAAACGCAGCGGCGTGCGCGCTCGCTGTCGTCGCCCTCGCGGCGACGGCGCGCGCGCAGGACCCTCGGGTCGAGATCGGGGGGACGGCGGGCTGGACGTTCAGCGACGGCGTGACTTTCTCGGGCGTGCTCGCCGGGGACGGGAACATCTACAACGGCATCGAGCCGAAGGACTCGTTCTCCTGGAGCGCCAACATCGGCTTCTACGCCTCCCCCAACGTCGAGATCGGCTTCCTCTTCGCCCAGCAGAAGTCCACGCTCCAGCTCCTCGGAACCAGCACGCGCGAGATCGGCGACCAGAGCATCGACAACTACCACGGGTACTTCGCGTACAACTTCGGCGATCACGAGGCCAAGGTCCGGCCGTACCTCATGATCGGCGCCGGCGCCACGCGCTACGGCGGCGTCCCCTTCACGGTGGGCAGCGTGTCCCGGGAGACCGAGAGCAACTCGAGGTTCTCGGGCATCGCGGGCGCCGGGCTGAAGCTCTACCCGAGCCCCAGGGTCGGAGTGAACCTCGGCGTCCGGTGGGTCCCCACCTACATCAAGTCGGACGCGACGGGCTGGTGGTGCGATCCGTTCTGGGGCTGCTACGTGGTGGGAAACTCGCAGTACTCGAACCAGTTCCACCTCCAAGGCGGACTGATCTTCCGTTTCTAGGCTTCTTCCGGGGCCGGGCCGTCGTCGGACGACCCGGCCCTTTCTGCGTCCGCGCTCAGCGGCCGGGGGCCGTCGTGGCCGCCATGGCCACGAGCTCTTCCATGGCCACCTTCTTCGCGCCGGCGGGGGCCTGGAACACGAACTGGTCGGGAGTGACCTTGGGCGCGAGCGTCCAGCGCCGGAAGACGGCGGTGTACTGGGGCACACCCGGCTGATCCCAGTAGGCGATCGTCAGCTTCCGGGGCAGCGGCTGCGCGCCCGCGTCGATCCAGATCTGCCACTCGACCCCTTCCTGCCCGAACGTGAGGTGGTGGCAGGGGACGCCGGCCGCCTGATGGGTCCCGAGGTGCTTTCCGTACATGACGCCGTCCATCATCGTGGGATACGGGTCGCCGTAGAGGATGTCCGACAGGGGCAGGACGAGCTCGTAGTCCCTCGCCAGCTTGTCGAGGACGGCGTCGATCGTGCCCGGCATCTCCACCGCCGCGTAGGCGTTGCGCTCGCGGTTCAGCACGGTCAGCGACTTCCCGTCGTACCAGGAGGCGCGGTGGGCGGTGTCGCCCTTCGCGACCGCCGCGAAGCGCGAAGGCCGCTCGACGGTGATCGTGCGGACGTTGGTGAGCTGGATCCGGTACGCGCGCGCGAACTCGGCGTCGAACGTCTCCTCGGCCTCGAGCGAGAACGTCTTCGTGTTGGCGAGGAACGCCGACATCTTCTTCATGACCTCGTCGGCCTTGGCCTCGATCTGCGTCGGCTTGCCCGTGGGCTGGGGCGCCGGGGCGGCCTGGAAGCCCTTGGCACCGGCGGACAGGAAGACGAGGGCGAGGGCGGCCGCAGCCGCGGTCAACGTTCTCTTCATGGCGTGCTCCTCTACTTGACGGTGTAGCCCTTCGCCTCGAGGCAGGCGCCGTAGGCCTTGCCGAACGTCTCCTTCGACGAGGCGGACGCGGCCTGCGATTGCTGCTCGGCCTCCTTCTGCTCCTCCTTCTTCTTCTCTTTCGACTGGCGGCGGCCGCGCAGGCCGCCGGCGACGGCTCCGATGGCCGCGCCCTTGCCGGTGTCGCCGGCGATCGCGCCGATGGCGGTACCCGCCGCCGCTCCCTTGGCGCCGCCCTTGATCATGCTGCCGTCGGGACCGGTGTCGGCTTGCGCGACAGGGGCCGGCGCCGCCGTCGGGTCGATCCCCGTCTGCTGCTGGGCCCAGCCGTAGCAGGACATCTCGTCGGCCCGCTGCTGCTCGGGCGGCTGGTTCTTCGCCGGGAACGCGTAGATGCCCAGCTGCTGGGAGGTCGGGACCTGGGCGGACGCTCCCGCCGCGACGAGCGAGACGAGCGCGACGAGCGGGACTCCGTGGAGGAAGGATCGAGGATTTCGCATAACGGGACCTCCTGCGAGGACGGTCATGGTACCTCACGCGCGAAGAGCGCGAGTGCCTTTTCGATGGCCGCCACGAGCGCGTCCTCGTCGATGGGCTTGAAGAGGACGTCCACCGCGCCGGCCTCGAGGGCCTGCGTGCGCACGTCCTCGTCGCCGTGGCCGGTGATGAAGACGACGGGGAGGGATCGGCTCGTCCCCGCGATGGCGGTCTGCAGGTCGAAGCCCGTCATCGAAGGCATCCGGATGTCGAGCACGATGCAGGCGGGAGGCGGCGGGGCCGGCCGCGCCAGGTAGGACGCCGCATCGGCGAACGGTTGCACCTCGTACCCGGCGGCGCGGATGAGCCTCTGCAGGGCCTTGCGCACCGAGGCGTCGTCGTCGACGAGGATGACCGTACCCTGGGGCACTCCCCCCTCCCCCCCCTCCCGGGAAGCCAACCGTCTCACTAGTCCGGGAGAAAGGGAATTGGACCAACGTCCTATCCCCTGCGCTACCATCGACCGGGTCCGATGAGGCAGCGGCGGGAGGGCCGAGGCGGGACAGCCGTGGCCGGGCCCGACCGCGGCCGGATGGCGGCCTTTCTCTTCGCGGTCGCCGCCACCTATGCCCTGGGGGCGCAGATCGGGTTCCTGCTGCGCTTCCCTCCGGCCACCACGTCCCTCATCTGGCCCCCGAACGCGCTCCTGACCGCGGTCCTCCTCATGACGCCGCCGCAGCGTTGGTGGCTCTGCGTGGCCGCGGTCTTTCCCGCGCACGTGCTCGTGGAGCTCGCGGCCGGCTTCGCGCCCTCGTTCGCGCTCACTCTCTTCGCGACCAACTGCCTGGAGGCGCTCGTCGCGGCGTCCGCGATCCACCGCTGGAGCGACAACCCCGTACGCTTCGACACCCTGCACCGCGTCATCGTCTTCGTGGGCGGGGCCGTGTTCCTCGCCCCTCTCGTCTCCTCCTTCCCCGACGCGGCGGCGGTCCACTACTTCCAGGGCGAGTCCATGCGGCTCGTCTTCCTCCGGCGCCTCTTCTCGAACAGCCTCAGCCAGCTCACGATCGTCCCCACCACCGTGCTCGTGGCCCGCCACGCTCTCGGTTGGCTGCGCTTCTCCGCCCGCCGCCGGCGTATCGAGGCCCTTCTCGTCGCCGTCGGCCTGGTCGTGCTCTGCGCGCTCGTCTTCAGCGGCTACCAGCGCGCCTCGCCGTTCCTCCCCGGCGGCCCCTACACCGCCCTGCCCTTCCTGATGCCGCTCCTCGTCTTCGCCGGCGTGCGCTTCGGTCCGGCCGGAGCGAGCCTGTCGCTCCTGGCCACGGCACTCCTCGCCATCGCGAGCGCGATGTCGGGCTGGTCGCCGCTCACGGCGCTGCCCGCCGAGGAGCGCGTGCGCGCGCTCCAGGTGTTCCTGATCCTCGTCGGCGTCCCGCTGCTCGTCTCGAGCGCCCTCATCGAGGAGCGGCGCCGCACCGCGGACACCCTGCGCGAGCGCCTCCGCTTCGAGGCGTTCCTGTCCCAGCTCTCCGGTGCCTTCATCCAGCTTCCCAGCCACCAGATGGACCACGAGTTCCAGACCTGGCAGGAGAGGGTAGCGAAGCTCCTCGAGCTCGACCGCGTCGTTCTCTGGCGGCTGCGGGGCGAGGACGAGGCGCTCGAGCCGGTGGCGGTCTGGGCCGCGCCCCACGCACCGTTCGTTCCCGTGCCCATGGAGCGGGTCCTGTTCACCTGGAGCATCCCCCGGCTCCTTCGACAGGAGCCCTTCCTCTGCTCCGCCCCCGAGGAGCTGCCCCCCGAGGCGCGGGCCGAGCGCGAGCGCCTGCTCGCGACGGGCGTACGGTCGGTGGCCGCGCTGCCTCTGGTCGCGGGCGAGCAGGTCCTGGGCTGCCTCGCCCTCGTCACCACCCGGGTCCGCCGCGACTGGGCGGAGGACCTCGTCCGCAACTGCCGGCTCGTCGCCGACGTCTTCGCGGCTGCGCTCGCCCGAAAGCTCGCGGAGGACGCGCTGCGGGCGAGCGAGTCCATGAAGTCCGCCGTGCTCGAATCGCTGACCAGCCAGGTCGCCGTCCTCGACCGCGACGGCTGGATCATCGCCGTCAACGAGAGCTGGACCCGCTTCGGACGCCCGTCCCGACCCTTCGTGGACGACGTCGTGGGAGTCGGGGAGAACTACTTCGACGCCCTGCGCAACGCCGGCGACACCGGCGACGACGAGGCGCTCGAGGCCTTCGCGGGCACGCGCGCCGTACTCTCGGGCGAGCTGCCCCACTACAGCCAGGAGTACCGTATCCGGAACGCCGCCGGGGAGCGCTGGTACCACATGACGGTCGTTCCCCTGGATCGGCCGGACGGCGGCGCCGTCGTCTCCCACGCCGACGTCACGGAGCGGCGCCTGGCGGAGCGGGAGGCACAGACGAGCCGCCAGGAGCTCGCCCACTACCTCCGCGTCTCGACGATCGGCGAGCTCACCACGTCGATCGCCCACGAGCTCAACCAGCCGCTGGCCGCGATCGTCGCCAACGCGCAGGCGGCCCGGAAGTTCCTGGCCGGCGCGCCCGATCCGGAGAAGGTGCGCGAGGTCCGCGAGATCGTGGCGGACATCATCGAGGAAGGCCGGCGCGCCGGCGAGGTCATCCGAGGCCTGCGCGAGCTGCTGCGCAAGGGTGAGACGACCCGCGAGGAGCTCGACGTCAACGGGCTCGTCCGCGGCGTCGTCAAGCTCCTGGGGAACGACGTGATGATCCGCGGGGTCACGCTGCGCTCGGACCTCGCCGACGAGGTCCTGGCCACCCGCGGAAACCGCGTCCAGCTCCAGCAGGTGCTCCTCAACCTGGTGGTGAACGCCCTGGAGGCGCTGGCGGACATGGAGGGGGACCGCCGGATCGCCATCCGGACGGAGAGGCTGACCCCGGGGCTGGCCCAGATCTCGGTGGAGGACAACGGTCCGGGACTCCCCCTCCCGCTGCGCCGCGAGGTCTTCAAGCCCTTCTTCACGACCAAGCCCCAGGGCATGGGCATGGGCCTTTCGATCGCGCGGTCCATCCTGCAGGCGCACGGCGGAACGATCGCGGTGGACAGCGTGCGCCAGAGCGGGGCCTGCTTCACGCTCACGCTTCCCCTCGCCGAGGCGAGACGGGCCGAGGCCGGCCGCGAGTCCTGAGGGGCTACGAGGCGGGGATGCGAGCCGGTCCGCGACCGGCTCGCACCGTGGTCAGGTCGTCACAGAGGAAGACAGTAGCGCAAGAGGGGCAATAGTGCCCGGCGGGAGCCCTCGATCGGGTCGTGGCCCGGGTAGGATGCGACGGACCCGGAAACCGGTCTTGGAGCCAAGGATCGACATCGAGGTGCCTGTAGTTCGGAGGATCGGCCTTGGCGGGAGGCAGCGCAATTAGCCTTTGGTCCAATCCCCTCCCCCCCCCGGACCGGCCAAGGGTGGTAGGATCGACCTATCCATTTTTTGGTGGCCTCTCTTGCTTACTGACGGCAGGCCTACGGACCTCGAGCCCCCCGACGGTGCCTGCCGGGTCTACCTGGTGGACGACGACAGCTCCGTCCGTCGCGCCCTCGGGCGCCTGCTCCGGAGCGCCGGATACCCGGTCGAGTCCTTTGCCACCGCGGAATCCTTCCTGGAGGCGGCCCCCAGGGCCGACGTCCCCTCCTGCCTGGTCGTGGACCTCCGCATGCCGGGGCTGAGCGGCCTCGACCTCCAGACCCTCCTGCTCGAGCGCGGACTCGACATCTCGCTCGTCTTCATCAGCGGCCGGGCCGACGTCGAGAGCGGGATCCGCGCCATGAAGCGAGGGGCCATCGACTTCCTGGAGAAGCCCTTCTCGGACGATGCCCTCCTGGGGGCGGTCCGCCGAGGGCTCGACCGCGACGGCGAGCGCTGTTCCGACCGCGCCGAGCGCGCGGTCCTCGAGGCGCGCCTGGGGACGCTCACCCCCCGCGAGCGCGACGTCTTCGGCCTCATCGTGACGGGCCTTCTCAACAAGCAGGTGGGAGCGACGCTCGGCACCACGGAGAAGACCGTGAAGGTCCACCGCTCCCGGGTCATGCAGAAGATGGGAGCGGCCTCGCTGGCCGAGCTCGTGCGGATGGCCGACAAGCTCACCCCCCTCGCTCCGCTGGCCCTGGCCGGGCCGAATCGGGACGGGGTCTAGCGGGCTTCAGAAAAGTCGTGTGCCGGCAGGGGCGCGCGGCGCTCGCGCGCGCGCTCCGGCCTGGGCGAGCCCGGCGCAAGCGCCGCGCCCGCCATCGGCATTCACCGTACAGTCGCGCGCTACGGCGAGGCACGCGCGCCTTGAACCACACGACTTCCGGTTCGTAACCTGGGCTCGTCAGCCGGTCCGGCCTTAGGCGACGGCTTTCTTCAGCAGGCCGATCTGGCCGCTGTGGTAGACGGCGTGGCGGATCGCCGAGCGAACCTGGAAGTGTCCGTCGAAGGGCCGGCCCGGGACGCGAGCGCCGAGATCGGCGTCGGACATGCGGGCGACCCGGGCGGTGAGCGCGTCGTGCGCGGCGAATAGCCCCCGCCTCGCTTCATCCCATGCCGCCGCGGTCGCCGGAGGCGGCGCCGGGAAATCACCCGCTTCCGGCTCCTCTATCGCCATGCCTTCCAGCCGGCGGCGGAAGACCCCGGTCCACCCCGTGACGTGCAGCACGATCTCCCAGAGCGAGTGCGCACCGGCGAGGGGACGCGACGACGCCGCTTCCGCGGGCAGGCCGTCCAGTAGCTCCTCGAAGCCCGGGCCGTGCCAGTTCTCCCCCCTGGCGAGCGACTGGAGCTCGCGCGCGAGCTCCGCCGCCTCGACGGCGGCGGGGCGGCTCCCGCTCGACGCGACCACCTCGAAGTGATCGACCGTCGGAGGCAGCGCCTCCAGGAACCGCTCGTCCTCCGGGTAGTAGCGGGCGCGCTCCGGGTCGTCGCCGGCGAAGCGGCGGATGCTCTCCATCGAGTCCCAGAGCGACATCACGCGGAAGCGCGTCTTCTCGCCCTCCCGGCGCCGGAGCAGGTAGGCGCCGCGGTTGCCCTCGGTCGCGGCCAGGTCCCGAAGCCCGGTCTCGCGGATGTAGTCGCCGTAGGTGTCGGCGAGCCTGGCCTTGGTGAAGCCGTCCCAGCTCCGCGCGATCATGCTCCCTCCTCGTAACCCCCATGCCGCCTTTGACTGGTTACGAACCTATCGCCTCCCTCGTAACCTGTCAAGACTCTCGATCGGGTTACGATGGGC
>JBKPBQ010000198.1:0-21218 GCA_046726955.1 Acidobacteriota bacterium | reverse complement strand
GCGACATGCGTCCCACCGTGGCCTCGATGACGCACTCGATCCTCGACCACCATCGCCGGATGCACGAAGCGATCGTCGCGCTCGAATCGACCGTAGGCACCACGAGGAGGCCCGAAGTAGCCCGCGGCGTCGTCGCGGCGTGCGTGGTCGCGCTGCGGCACGAGCTCGCGCGGCACTTCGCGTCCGAGGAGGACGCGGGACTTTTCGACCAGATCGAGAGGAACGCGCCCGAGACCGCCGAGGCCTGCGTGCGCCTCCAGGCCCAGCACGCCGCGATCCTCGCAGAGCTCGATCACCTCCGCGACGTCCTGCCTCCCACGGGGGCTCCGGCGAGAGAAGCCGAGAGCTGGGCGGCGGCCGTGCGCGCGCTCCTCGCGGAGATCAAGGGCCACGAGCTCGGCGAGAACGAGCTCCTGCTCGCAGCCCTGGACAGTACCGGAGGGGCTCCCGACTAAGGGCGGAAAATCTCCAGGATCCGTTCCCGAGGCAGCACGTCGGCGGTCCTCGCCTGGCGGGTCTCGCGCAGGCGTGCCTCGTACGTGGCGCGCGGGGCCTCGCGGTAGAAGACACCCGTGTAGAGGCGCTCTCCGTACTCCTGAGCCAGCGCCATCGCGCGCAGCCGGTCGGTCTCGTCGTGGCCGAGGTCGCGCAGGCTCCGCATGGTCTGCTTCAGCGCCTTGAGCTGCTGCTCGGGCTGGCCGTACGTGACGCACGGCGACTGCACGTTCACGAAGGCGAACCCGGGGTAGCGGATCCCCTGCTCGATCACGTCCGCGAGCCCCGCCATGTCCGCGGGCGTGCCCTGGGCCACGAACCCGGCGCCGTAGCCGAGCACGTAGAGGAGCGGGTTCACCGGCGCCTCGACGCTGCCGAGGGGCGATGAGACCGTCCGCGAGCCGAGCGGAGAGGTCGGCGAGAGCTGGCCCTTCGTGAGTCCGTAGACCTGGTTGTCCATCACGATGTACGTGAGGTCCAGGTTGCGGCGCACCGCGTGGGCCACGTGCCCGCCCCCGATCGAGAAGCCGTCCCCGTCGCCGCCGGCCACGAGCACGAGCAGATCCGGAGCGGCAAGCTTGATCCCCTGGGCGATGGGCAGCGCCCGCCCGTGCACGCTGTTGAAGCCGAAGGCGGTGGTATAGCCGGGGATGCGGCTCGAGCAGCCGATGCCGGACACGAACGCGATCTCGTGGGGCGGGCGGCCGATGGCGGCGAGCGCGCGGTAGACGGCCTGCACGACGCCGTAGTCGCCGCATCCGGGACACCAGATCGGCTTGAGGTCGCTCTTGAACTCCTTCGCCTGGTAGGGCGCGGTCGCCGCCGTCTCCTGTCCCATGTTCCTCATTCCTGCGGCTGCAGCTCGACTTCGCGTCGGCGCTGAAGCTCGAGAGCCTTGGTCCGGAGCCGCTCCACCACCTCGGCGGGCGTGAAGGGATTGGCGCCGCTCCGCGCGAAGGAGGCGACGCCCCGGGGAAGGTCCACGAACATGCGCAGCAGCCGGAAGAGCTGGCCCTGGTGCGACTGCTCGACCACGAGCCCCGCCTGCACCGTCTCGAGGAACTCCCGGTAGACCTCTTCCGCCACCGGGTAGAGGAGCCGCGGCACGAGGAGCTTGACGTCCACACCCTCGCCGCGCGCGAGGGCGAGTGCCTCCCGCGCCACGCCCGCGACGCTGCCCCACGCGACGAGCGCCAGGGGAGCGGAGGGGTCGCCTTCGACCTCGAAGAGCTCGCGGCGGGCCGCGAGGGGAGAGAGCTTGCGAGCCCGCTTCTCGCTCATCCGCGCGTGGATTTCGCCGCTCGCCGTGGGAGCCCCGCGCTCGTTGTGCTCGATCCCCGAGGCGAGATAGTTGCCGCCGGCCATCCCCGGCCGGCTGATCGGGCTCACGCCCGAGTCCGTGGCCCGGAAGCGCGCGTAGTCCTGCAGCTCGGCTTGTGTGGGCGCGCGCCTCTCCACGAGCACGAACGACTGCGTGTCGATCGGATCCACCGTCTCCTTCCGCTGGGCGATCTCCTGGTCGGAGAGGAGCACGACCGGCGTCTGGAACTCCTCGGCGACGTTGAAGGCGTGGACAGTCGCGGCGAACGTGTCGGCCACGGAGACCGGGGCGATGACGGGACGCACGACGTCGCCGTGGCCGGAGAAGACGGCCTGGAAGAGGTCGGCCTGCTCGCTCTTGGTGGGAAGGCCGGTCGACGGGCCGCCCCGCTGCACGTTGACGCACACGAGGGGCAGCTCCGCGATCGTGGCGAGGCCGAGCATCTCGGTCTTGAGGGACATCCCTGGCCCCGAGGTCGCGGTCATCGACTTGACGCCGGCGAACGAGGCGCCCACCGCGGCCCCGATGCCCGCGATCTCGTCCTCCGCCTGGAGCACAGTCCCTCCGTACTTCCACATCTCGCGGGCGAGGAACTGCATGATCTCGGAGGACGGAGTGATCGGGTAGCCGCCGAAGAACCGGCAGCCCGCGAAGAGCGCAGCCGCCGCGCACATCTCGTTGCCGTCGGCGAGCAGCTTCGCTCCTCGCGGTCCCCGGCGGGGAGGCATCGGCTCGAGCGCGGCGAGCGGACGCGACATCGCGAGCTCGAGGCCGGCGGCGAACGCGCGGTCGTTGCCTTCCGCGACCTCCGGCCCTTTCTTCGCGAGCTTCCGGCGCAGGCGCGCGCGGATCGTCTCCTGGGCGAAGCCCAGCCAGCCCGAGAGGAGGCCGAGCGCCACCGCGTTCTTGGCCCGGTCCGTCCCCGCCGCGCGGCGCGCCATCTCCGCGAACGGCACGGCCACCGCCTCCGACGGCCGCACGCCGGGGAGCGGCAGGCGATCGGGAGCGACGCCGGTCGCGCTCTCGTAGACCACGACCGTGCGGCCACCCACGGGAAGCTCGGCCCCGAACTTCAGGAAGTCGTCCCAGTTGAAGGCCACCGCGAGGTCGAGGACACCCGCCGGGCTCGTGAGGCGCTCCGCGGACAAACGCAGGCGGCAGGACGATTCGCCTCCGCGGATCTGCGAGCCGAAGCTCTTGGTGAGGATGGCGTGGTAGCCCTCCTCGGCGGCGGCCCCGATGAGCGACTCCCCGGCGGAGACGACGCCGTCGCCTCCCGCTCCCGCCATCCCGACGATCCGGTCGTGGCGCATCGAGGCTCCCTCCGTTCAGGCCACGCGTCGCGGGTCGCTGATGAAGCCGCTCACCGCCGACGCCGCCGCGACCTCCGGCGAGCAGAGATAGATCTCGGAGTTCGGGTTTCCCATCCGCCCCCTGAAGTTCCGGTTCGTCGTGCTGAGGGCGACCTCTCCGTCGCCGAGCGTCCCCTCGTGGAGGCCCAGGCAGCAGCCGCAGCCCGAGTTCATCACCACCGCTCCCGCCCGCATGAGCTGTGCGATGTAGCCGCGCTCGAGGGCCTGACGGAAGATGCGAGACGACGCGGGAAAGACGAGCAGCCGCGTGCCGGGCGCCACCTGCCGGCCCCTGACGATGCGCACGGCGGCGGCGATGTCCTCGAGGCGGCCGTTCGTGCAGGACCCGATCACGACCTGGTGCACCCTCGTGCCCTCCACCGCCTCCACCGGCTGGACGTTGTCCACGGCGTGAGGGCAGGCGACGAGCGGGCCGAGCGTCGTGGCGTCGATCGTGAACTGCCTCTCGTAGACGGCGTCCGGATCGGGAAGGACGGGAAGGATGGGATCCGTCACCCCAGCCTCTCCGCGCAAGTAGCGAACAGTCTCCTCGTCGGCAGGAACGATCGCGGAGGTCGCCCCGGCTTCGGCCGCCACGTTGCAGAGCACGAGACGGCCGGCGATGGACATCTCCCGGATCGCGGGCCCGTGGAACTCGATCACCCGGCCGCCGGCGCCGTCGGCGCCGAGCCGTCCCCCGATCTGCAGGATGAGGTCCTTTGCTCCCACGTGCGGACGGAGACGGCCGGCCACTTCCACCCGGATGGTGGGGGGAACCTCGACATCGAGGGCCTTGCCGAGCGCCCACACCGTCGCCATCTCCGCGGCGCCGACGTTGATCGCGAAGCTGCCGAGCGCGCCGTGGCTCGTGGTGTGGAAGTCCGTTCCCACGACGACCGCACCCGGCCGGACGTAGCCGTTCTCCGGCAGCACCTGGTGGCAGATGCCGCCCACGTCTCCGCGGATGTCGTGGAAGCGCTGGATTCCCTGGGCGGTCACGAACTCCCGCACCTTCCGCTGGTCGGTCGCGGTCTTGGAGGACTCGGCGGGCGCGCGGTGGTCGAAGACGATGACGATCTTCGAAGCGTCCCAGACCACCGGCCGGCGTCCCGTGCCCTCGAAGACCCGTTGGAAGAGCCCGATGACGAGCGCAGCGTTCTCGTGGGAGAGCGCCACGTCCACCCGCGGCTCCACGACCTCTCCGGCGCGGACCTCGGAGCGTCCGCTGGCCCGGGCGAGGATCTTCTCCGCGACGGTCATGGGCATGGCTATCTCCGTCCGTCCCCGGCGGGGGCGACGCCAGCGGGCTCCGCCCGTCGATCGAACTCCCGAGGCGGGGCCGCGGACGACGGCTCGTAGCGCATCGGGAGGTACTCCGGATACCACATCGCCCGCGCGACCCTCTTCTCGAGGTGCTCGAGCACGTCGGGGTCCGCGTGCCCCTCCTCCACGGCGCGCCGGATCGTCGCGCAGGCCACGGCTTTGGAGCAGTCGCGGATCGTCTGGAGCTGTGGATAGACGGCACCCTCCGCGAGATCGGCCTCGGTGACCTGGGCGGCGAGGGCGCGCGCCGCCTCGAGGAACATCCCGTTCGACACGTGGCGGGCGCGGCTCACGGCGAGGCCGAGGCCCACGCCCGGGAAGACGAACGAGTTGTTGCACTGGCCGATGCGATGACGCTGGCCGTCGAGCGAGACGGGCGCGAAGGGGCTGCCCGTGGCCACGATCGCCCGGCCTCCGGTGACGCGGAGCGCGTCCTCGGGGGTGCACTCGCTCCGGGACGTCGGGTTGGAGAGCGGGAAGACGATCGGGCGCTCGTGGAGGCGGCCCATCGCGCGCAGCACCGGCTCGTCGAAGATGCCGGGAGTCGCCGAGGTGCCGATGAGGACGGTGGGGCGGGCGTTCTCCACCGTCTCGAGGAGCGTGACGTGCCCGCGGTCCTTCGCCGCGTACGTCGCGACCTCGTCCACGCCACGCGCGTAGGCAGCCTTGAACGACTCGAGGCCGGGCCGGCCCTGGGTCACGAGGCCGTGGCTGTCCGTCGTCCAGATGCGGCGGACAGCCTCCTCGCGGCCCAGGCCGTCCTCGCAGAGGGCGGAGACGACGAGCTCCGCGATGCCCTGCGCGGAAGCGCCCGCGCCCGCGAACACGACCCGCTGGTCGCGCATGCGGCCGCCCGTGATGCGCAGCGCCGCCCACAGCCCGGCCACGACCACCGCGGCCGTCCCCTGGATGTCGTCGTTGAACGTGCAGAGCTGGTCGCGGAAGCGCGCGAGCTGGTAGAGGGCGTTCTCCTTGAGGAAGTCCTCCCACTGGAGCACGACGCGGGGGAAGACCCTGCGGACCGCCGCCACGAAGGAGTCCACGAACTGCTGGTACTCCGGGCCGCGCACGCGCCGGTGACGCTCGCCCACGTAGACGGGATCGGCCAGTCGCTCCTCGTTGTCCGTCCCCACGTCGAGCGTAATGGGGATCGTGGTGTACGGCGAGACTCCCGCGCAGAGCGTGTAGAGGGAGAGCTTGCCGATGGGGATTCCCATGCCGCCCGCGCCCTGGTCGCCCAGGCCGAGGATGCGTTCGCCGTCCGTCACCACGATCACCGAGGGATCCGCGATCGCCGCCGCGCGGAGGATCTGCTCGATCTTGTCGCGCTGCTCGTAAGAGACGTAGAGGCCGCGGCCCCGCCTGTAGATGTGCGAGAACCTCTGGCAGGCCTCGCCCACCACGGGCGTGTAGACGACGGGCATCATCTCGTCGATGTGCTCGAGCAGCAGTCGGTAGAAGAGCGTCTCGTTGCGATCGTGGAGCGCGGTCAGGTAGATGAACCTCTCGAGGTCGCTCGGCTTGGCCCGGAAGCTCTCGTAGGTGCGCTCGAGCTGCTGCTGGATCGTGCAGACGGCGGGAGGAACGAGGCCGTGGAGGTCGAGCTCGTCCCGCTCGCGCTCGGTGAAGGCGGTCCCCTTGTTGGTGGCGGGGTCGAGAAGGAGGGCGCGGCCCTTCGCGTGCACCACCATGTAGCGCTGGCCGGTCGCCGAATCGATCCTGATGTCGAAGCTCATGACAGACCCCTCGTGCAAGGACCGGTCCGGGCCGGACGGACGCACCCGTCGCGACGGCGCACCGCTCTTAGCAGGGTGCTGAAGAGTATCCTCACGCGGCGCGCGTCGACGCGCGCGGCTGTCGAAGGCTGCTTCTTCAGCACCCTGCTTCTCGCAATCTGCTTTCACCGCGCGAAACGGCCAATGGACCGTTTGTCTCAAGGGCCGAACGCAGGAACTGCGCGGCCGGTCCAGACGGCGCACGATGTGCGCGGAGCCCGGCGCGTGGGGGGCACGAACCGCTTGGCCGGCAAGGCCTGGCTTTCGCCCTCGTGACGGCATGGCCGTTGCTCGAGCCAGACATGATGAAAATGGCTTTCAAGTTCACCGGCGCCGATGGACGCAGGCACGACCGCTAGCCCGGACGGCCGCCGCCCGCGCCGGGTCCTCCTCGTCGGGAACCCCAACGTCGGCAAGAGCGCGCTCTTCAACGCGCTCACCGGCCTGCGCACGACGGTGTCGAACTACCCGGGCACCACCGTAGAGGTGACGCGGGGCGTGCTCGCCGACGATCCCGGCGTCGAGCTCGTGGACACACCTGGCGTGAACTCCCTCCTGCCCCTCACGGAGGACGAGCGCGTGACCTGGGACCTTCTCGCCGCGGCGCGGCGGGACCCGGAGATGGCCGTGGTCCAGGTCGCGGACGCGAAGGACCTCCGCCGGGCGCTCGTGCTGACGCTGCAGCTCGGTCAGCTCGGCGTGCCCACCGTCCTCGGCCTCAACATGGCGGATGAGGCCGAAGCGCGCGGCCTGCGCATCGACACCGATGGACTCTCCGCCGCGCTCGGGGTGCCCGTGCGCGCGACGGTGGCGACGCGAGGCACGGGAGTGGACGAGCTGCGCCGCGCGCTCCGGGAGGCCCGGACGCCGTCCAACCACCTCCCGCTGCCCGCCGAGGTCGGCGCGCCCGTCGCCGCCATCCTGGAGGGCGCGTCTGCGCTCCCGGATCCCGAGCATCCCGCGCCGTTCGTGGCCCGCTATCACGAGGCGATGCTCGGCTACGCGGAGGCTCTCGCGCGCCGATACGCGACCGCCCGCCGCGACGGCGGAGACACGCCGGGCGTTGGCTTCGCGCGGCGCGCGGGACGGCTGTGCATCCACCCCGTCTGGGGTTGGCCGCTGCTCCTCCTCGTGCTCCTCGCTGTCTACGAAGTGGTCGGTGTCTTCGGCGCCGGCTTCCTCGTCGACTTGATGGAGGACAAGCTCTTCGGTCGCGTCCTGAACCCGCTCGTCCGCGCCGGCCTCGCCCACGTGCCCATCCCCTTCGTTCGCGATCTCCTGGCCGGCGAGTACGGCGTCGTGACCATGGGGCTCGCCTACGGGCTCGCCATCGTGCTTCCCATCGTCACCACCTTCTTCCTGGCCTTCGGCGTGCTCGAGGACTCGGGTTACCTGCCCCGGCTCGCGGTGATGAGCGACCGCGCGTTCCGCGTGATGGGCCTGAACGGCAAGGCGGTGCTGCCGATGGTGCTCGGCCTCGGGTGCGACACCATGGCGACGCTCACGACCCGCATCCTCGCCACGCGCAAGGAGCGGCTGCTCGCGACGCTCCTCCTCGCCCTCGGCGTGCCGTGCTCCGCGCAGCTCGGCGTGATCCTGGCCATGCTCGGCTCCATTCCCCTCTCCGCCGGGCTCGTATGGGGAGCGGCCATGGTTGGAGTCATGGTCCTCGTGGGCGCGATCGCGCAGCGGGTGCTGCCCGGGAAGGTCGGTGAGTTCGTGGTCGAGCTGCCCCCGCTCCGGTGGCCGCTCGCGGCCAACGTCCTCGCCAAGACCGCGGCCCGCGTCGAGTGGTACCTTCGAGAGGCGCTTCCGCTCTTCGTCCTCGGCACGCTCCTCCTCTTCACGCTCGACCGCCTGGGCCTCCTCGCCGGCGTGGTGCGCGCGGGGGAGCCGCTGGTGGTGGGTGTGCTGGGCTTGCCTCCCGAGGCCGCGGAAGCCTTCCTCGTCGGCTTCCTCCGGCGCGACTACGCGGCGACGCGCCTCTTCGACATGTCGCGCACGAGCGGCCTCGACACCGTCCAGGTCGTGACCGCGATGGTCACAATCACGCTCTTCATTCCCTGCATCGCGAATGTCTTCATCATCGCCAGGGAGCGCGGAGCGCGCACTGCGGCCGCGATCGCCGCCTTCATCTTCCCGTTCGCCTTCGCGGTGGGCGGGCTCGTCCGTCTCGCCATGCGGGCGGCGGGGCTGTGGGACTCGCCGTGACCACCACCTGCCCGCTCTGCGGTTTCCAATTCGAGCCCGGAGGTCCGGCCTGCGCCGAGCGCGGCTGTCCGTGGGCGACCGGCAGCTGCCGGTTCCTCGACTGCCCGCGCTGCGGTTACGCCGTGCCCGACGAGGACGCGAGCCTCCTCGCGCGCCTCGTCCGCCGCGTCGTCGCGAAGCGCGCGGCGACGCCGCGCGCCTGCACGACCGTCGCCGATCTGCGACCCGGAGAGCACGCCGTCGTGGAGCGCGTGGTGGCGGAGGAGGCGCTCGTCATGCGGCTCGCCGCGCACGGCCTCGTGCCCGGCGCCGCGCTGCGTCTCGTGGAGCGGCGTCCCGGCCATGTGGTCGAGCTCGGCGAGACGACGATCGCCTTCGAGGAGAGCGTAGCCCGCTCCATCCGCGTTTCGTGACCGCGCTCGCGAGCGGCTGTACACCCAAAAGTGACATCCGTCACAGCCACGCGATAACGTTGCGCGTATCTTCGCGGCAACATTTCCGGCCCGCAGCCACCACGCCCCTGACCCCGCGGCCCTGAGAGGGTGAATCCAACAACCTAAGCCTGGAGTGGGACCACCCACACCTAGGTCGGAGACTGTTCAATGAGGCGCTTCCGTCTCGTAGTCCTCGTGTGCGCAGCGATGGCGCTCGCTCTCCCCTCCGCCCACACGGAATTCCCAGTGGCCGCAACCGAGGCTCCCACGGGCTTCGACGGCCGCACCAACGGCCTGCTCAGCGATGCCGATTTCGACCAGGCCCGCGGCGTCTTCGAAGAGATCGAGGGTCTCTCCGATGGCCTCGGCCCGGTGTACAACGCGCAAGGATGCGCGGAGTGCCACCAGGCCCCCGTCACCGGCGGGATCAGCCAGATCACCGAGCTGCGCGCCGGCCGGCTGGACGGCAACGGGATGTTCGTCGACCATCCGGGAGGGTCGCTCATCAACGACCGTTCGATCGACGCCGCCTACCAGGAGACGGTCCTTCCCGGCTACGACGTCCGCACCCTCCGCACGTCCCTCAACGTACTCGGCGACGGCTTCGTCGAGGCGATCGACAGCAACTCCCTCGTGGCCATCTCCCGGAGCCAGCCCTTCAACATGCGCGGCCAGTGGATCCAGGTCCCGGTGGGAGAGTCCGGAGGCGCGCTACGCGTCGGCCGGTTCGGCTGGAAGAACCAGCACGCCAGCCTCTTCTCCTTCTCCGCGGACGCCTACCTCAACGAGATGGGCATCACGAGCCCGCTGCAGCCCAAGGACAACACGTCGAACGGGCGGACCATGCTCCCCGACGGCCGCAAGATCGACGACGGCGTCCCGGATCCCGAGGACAACGGCGACGACATCGAGTTCTTCACGAACTTCATGCGGTCGACGAAGGCCCCCCCGCGCGACGCGGCGCTCGCCGCGACCGACGACGCGCGGGCCGGGTCCGACCTCTTCGACTCGATCGGCTGCGCCGTCTGCCACGTCCGCAACATCACGACCGCCCCTCCGGGGACGCTCATCAACGGCGGCGCCTTCCGCGTGCCCCCCGCTCTCGGGAGCAAGATCATTCACCCCTTCAGCGACTTTTTGCTCCACGACGTGGGGACCGGGGACGGAATCGTCCAGAACGGCGGCCAGTCCACCCGGAACAAGCTCCGCACCGCGCCTCTCTGGGGCGTGCGCACCCGCAGCCGGCTCATGCACGACGGGACATCGCTGAGCTTGGGCGAGGCCATCCTCCGCCATCGTGGAGAGGCTGCGGGCGTCGTCGGCGCCTATCGCAACCTGAGTCCGCCGCAGGTCAACCAGATGCTCGCCTTCCTGAAATCGCTCTAGACCCTTGCGGCTCCGGGTCGACGGGGCCCGGAGCCGCATTCACGACTGACGAGGTATCTCCGTCTACTCCTTGTCGACGAACGTGATGTCGCCCGGGCGACCTAACGCTGCGTTGGCGCCTTGCCCACGAGCGACGGCTGCTTCGTCTGTCCGAAAGCCACGTTGTACTCGGAGTCGTAGAGGAGCTCGTCGCCGGCGAAGCGCAGGGTGAGGGTGAGGGCGAACGGAGTCTCGTAGAAGGCGAGCTTGGCCGTGTACGTATCGGGCGCCGTCCAGGCTCCGCTCGCGGCCACCGGCTGCTCCGGGAGCGTCGCATAGGCAAGCCGTCCCCGGACCCAGGAGCCGCGCCCGCACGCGATCCGCTGGTCGACTCCGTTGAAGCGGCCGACGAGCGCGACCTCGCTTCCCCTGCGCTCGAGGGAGAGAGCCTCGACCTTCTGGTCGTTCGCCGGGAAGACGAACCGCCGGGCCGTGGCCTTTGCCGGCACCGCGGGAGCCGCCGTACCCTTCGGCATGGCGAGGGTCAGCCGGCCGAGCGTCGAGCGGAGCTCGTCGCGCGCCGCGACGTCGTCGGGCAGACGCTCGGCGCGGAGCGCGGGAAGGAGCTTGTCCCACACCACGTCGAGCACCGCCTGCATGCTCTTCACCCCGCTCGTGATCGCGACCAGCGCGTCCTCGTCGGGAAGCACGACGCAGAACTGGCCGAACGCCCCGTCTCCCCGATAGGCGTGGTGGCGGCAGCGCCAGAACTGGTAGCCGTAGCCCTGCTCCCAGTCGCTCTCGGGCTTGCTGCCGTTCGACACCTGCCGCGCGGTGGCCGCCTCGACCCAAGCCCGGGGCACGAGCTGCCGCCCCTGCCACTCACCCTTCTGCAGATAGAGCTGCCCGAACTTCGCGATGTCCTCGGTGCGGAGGTAGAGGCCGTAGCCGCCGATGGGAATTCCGTCGGGGCTCAGGTCCCACCTCGGGGTCTCGATCCCTAGGGGCTCGAAGAGGCGCGGCCGCAGGAAGTCGGGAACGCCCTCGCCCACCGCCTTCTGCACGATCGCGGAGAGCGTGTTGCTCGCGGGCGTGTTGTAGAGGAAGAACGTCCCCGGCTTGTGGGCGACGGGATGCGCGAGGAAGCTCGCCACCCATCGCGGCGTGTCGCGGAAGGGCGCCTCGCTGTGGTGGCCGGTGGACATGCTCAGGAGGTCTCGCACGCGCATCGCCTTCAGGTTGTCGCTCGCCTCCGTGGGCGCCTCCTCGGGGAAGAGGGGCAGCACGAGGTCGTCGATCGTCATCTTTCCGTCGGCCACCGCCAGGCCCACGGCGGTGGACGTGAAGCTCTTGGTGAGCGAATAGAGCTGGTGCCGGCTCGCCGCGTCGTAGGGCGTCCACCACCCCTCGGCCACGACGTGGCCGTGCCGCACGAGCATGAAGCTGTGCATGCCCTCGATCTGCTCGTCGGCCGCCCGCACGAACGCGAGGACACCCGCCGAGGCGACACTCTGCTCTTCGGGCGTGCTCCGGGGAAGAGGATTCCCGGCCCACGAGAGGGAGCTGCCGGCGAGGACAACGCAGAAGACGGCGGCGAGGTTCCTGGGCATGGCGCGGGACATTACCCGCTTTCACGAGGTGCGCCAAACCCGTGGAGACCACCCCCGGGAATCGAATGCGCCGCGGGCGCGTTATCCTTGACGGAGGGTGTTTCTCGCCCTCGGGAATCCTGAACCATGACCAAGACAAGCCTTCTCGTCATGCTCGCCCTCGCGTCCACGCTGGGGGCGAACCCGGTCCCCCAGGACCAGAAACCCGCCGCCCCGTCCAGCGCGCGCGCCGTCTTCGCGGGGGGCTGCTTCTGGTGCATGGAGCCGCCCTTCGACAAGCTTCCCGGCGTGAAGTCCACGACGTCCGGTTTCGCCGGAGGTCAGCTCAAGAACCCCACCTACGAGCAGGTCTCCATGGGCTCGACGGGCCACGCGGAGTCTGTGCAGGTGATCTACGATCCGCGGAAGGTCACCTACGCCCAGCTCCTCGACACGTTCTGGCACAACATCGACCCGCTGGACGGAGGCGGACAGTTCTGTGACCGGGGCAACCAGTACCGCTCCGCGATCTTCTACGGCAACGAGGAGGAGCACAAGGCGGCCGAGGAGTCGAAAGCCCGCGTGCAGGCGCGCCTGGGGCGGCCCGTGCAAACGCAGATCGTGCCGGCGGGGGCTTTCTATCCCGCGGAGGAATACCACCAGGATTTCTACCTGAGGAATCCCGTCCGCTACCACCAGTACCGCCAGGGCTGCGGCCGCGACGCGCGGCTGAAGCAGCTCTGGGGCGACGAGGCGGGCGGACACGGAGGGTCGAGATGAGTCGCACTCGAATCGGATGGGCGGGGCTCTTGCTGCTCCTCGCGGGGAGCGTCCTCGCCCAGACCAAGACGAAAGGATGGCCCGTGAACTTCAAGAAGCCGAGCGACGCCGAGCTCAAGCAGAAGCTGAACCCGCTGCAGTACCAGGTGACGCAGCACGAGGCGACGGAGCCTCCGTTCCGCAACGACTTCTGGGACAACCACGAGCCGGGGATCTACGTGGACGTGGTCTCTGGGGAGCCGCTCTTCAGCTCGCTCGACAAGTTCGACTCCGGCACCGGCTGGCCGAGCTTCACGCGGCCGCTCGACAAGACGAACGTCAGAGAGAAGACGGACTTCAAGCTGATGCTGCCGCGCACGGAGGTCCGCTCCTCGCACGCGGACTCCCACCTCGGGCACGTCTTCCAGGACGGGCCCCGGCCCACAGGGCTCCGCTATTGCATCAACTCCGCGTCCTTGCGCTTCGTCCCCCTGGCGAAGCTCGAGGAAGAGGGCTACGGCCAGTACAAGTCGCTCTTCGAGCAGGCGAAGACGGCCAAGAAGCCCTGAGCGGCGGTCGCGGTACACTGGCCTTCCGGATGGAGGAGGCCATGGCCGCCGCCGCGCAGACGGCCGGAGTCCGCTTCGGACCACGGTGACGGCTCTGGAGCGGCACGTCCTCGGGATCGACGCCGGAGGAACCAAGACGGTCTGCCTCCTCGCGCGTGACGACGGGACGATCGTGGGCGAAGCCCGGGCCGGAGGCGCGAACCTCCAGGCCGAAGGCGAGCTCGCCGTGGAGAAGGTCCTGCACACGGTGATGGACGAGGCGGTGGGCGGAAGGCCTTCCGACGTGGCCGCGATCTGCCTGGGCATGGCCGGCGTCGACCGCGAGGCCGACGGCGCCGTGATCCGCGCGATCATGCGGAGGATCGGCGCCAAGGCGCGAACGCTCGTGGTCAACGACGCCCTCATAGCGCTCGTGGCCGCGGTGGACGAGGCCCCGGGCATCGTCGTGATCTGCGGCACCGGCTCCATCGCCTACGGCAGGACCGCCCGGGGAGTGGCCGCACGCTCCGGCGGGTGGGGCTACCTGCTCGGCGACGAGGGCAGCGGCTACTGGATGGGCTGCCGCGCGTTGCAGGCGGTAGCGCGAGCCTCGGATGGGCGCGGCCCCGCGACGGCGCTCACCTCGAGGGTGCTCGCCCGCTTCGGGGCGGCCCGGCCTTCCGGCCTCATTCCCGAGATCTACGACCGGCCCCTGCGCCACCACGTCCTTGCCCAGCTCGCGCGCGAGGTCCAGCAGACTCGCGACGAGGGTGACGCGGTGGCCGCCCAGATCCTCGAGGCGGCCGCCGACGAGCTCATGGCGGCGGCGCGCTCGGTGGCCGAGCAGCTCTCCATGCGCGACGAGAGCTTCGAGTTCGTGCTAGCAGGGGGCGTCTTCGGCGGCGTCCCCTGGCTCACGCAGGAGCTGACCCGCCGGCTTCCCGACGTCGCCCCCCGGGCTACGGTGCGCCGGCTGACGGCGGAGCCGGCGACGGGCGCGGTGCGCCTCGCCTGCGCCGAGGCTCGGGGAGGCGCGCGCATCCCGGCCTACGTCTAGCGTGCTGCGGTCGAAAAGGTCGCCATGGTGCTCGGGACTTCCCCGCGATGGCCGGGATCGAGCGCCGCCAGCGTCGCTCTCGCCTGTGTCCTCTGCGGCTCGGCCGCGGCGCAGGCCCCGACACCGTCGCCCGCTCCCCGCGAAGACAGCCTGAGCCCGCCGCCGTCGCCTTCTCCGTCGGCATCGCCGTCGCCGCCGCTGCGCCTCCGGCTCGAGATCGAGCGCCACGTCGAAGAAATTCTCGAGGAGGGCGAGAAGAAGGGGATTCCCCGCTTCGAGACCCGAGTCGAGGTGGTCGGCAAGTCCCCGCAGCTCATGCTCAACCGGTTCTTCGGCGGGATCGAGTACGACTGCACGCCCGGTGGTGCGCCGCCGGACGGCGGCGCCCCCACTCACGTCGAGATGCGCGAGGCGCGCTGGCACCCCACGCCCACGGCCGACTTCGAGGGCGCCCTGCTCAAGCTGCTCGGCTCGGTGTTCAAGAGCAAGACGGCCGGCGAGGAGCGCTACTTCCTCTACCGCGTCAAGGCGAAGGACGACGTGAGCTACCTCTTGCGCGAGGGGCGCCTGCCGGACTCGGTGCGGTACGCGACTCCGGGCACGACCTACGAGCTCGTCCAGGGCTTCGCCGACCCGAAGAGCGGCGCCAAGGCGCTGTGGCGCCTGGAGCGCGGTTTCCCCACCCCGGAGGCGCCGAACGCTCCCCCGCCCGCCGACTGGCAGACGTCCACGTGCCGTCCGCGCTGACGACCGGCACTAGAATCCGGCGCCATGAGCACTCCCGCCTGCCGTCGCTGCCTCGTCACGGTCCTGCTCGCCCTCGTCCTCGCCGCGGCGTCGCAGTCGCCCGAGGAGCGGTGGGTGGACCGGACGCTGCGCAGGATGACCGTGGACGAGAAGGTCGCGCAGCTCCTCGTCCCTTCCGTGAACGGCGTCTTCGCGAGCACGGACAGCGCGAGCTTCGAGGAATGGCGGCGGCTCGTGCGCGAGCGGAAGGTCGGGGGCATCCACGTGTTCGGGGGCAGCGAAGCGTTCCCCTCCGTCCTCCTGAATCCGAGCTACGGGACGGGAGGATCGCGCTCCCGCAAGTCGCAGCCGCTGGAGACGGCGGCACTCCTCAACCGCCTGCAGCGGGAGTCCGACGTGCCGCTCCTCGTCACCGCCGACTTCGAGGGCGGTGTGGGCTTCCAGGTGGAGGGAGGCACGCGCCTTCCCCGGGCCATGGCGATGGGGGCGACCCGCGACGCCGACCTCGTCTTCCGGGCGGGCGAGCTCGCGGCCCGCGAAGGGCGGAGCCTCGGCGTCCACGTGAACTTCTACCCGGTGGTGGACGTGAACAACAACCCCCGCAACCCCATCATCAACCTCCGGTCGTTCGGGGAGGATCCCGCGCTCGTGAGCGAAATGGCGCGCGCCTACGTGCGCGGCGCGCACGCGGGAGGGATGCTCGCCACCGCCAAGCACTTCCCGGGCCACGGCGACACGGCCGTGGACACGCACATCGACCTCCCGACGATCGACCAGCCGCGGTCGCGGCTCGACGCCGTGGAGCTGCCGCCGTTCAAGGCGGCGATCGCGGAGGGTGTCGACGCGGTGATGTCCTCGCACATCGTCCTCCCCGCCCTCGATCCCACTCCCGGGATTCCCGCGACGTTGAGCCGGCCCATCCTCACCGGCCTCCTCCGCGAGGAGCTCGGCTTCGACGGCCTCGTCTTCACCGACGCCCTGGAGATGCAGGCGATCCGCAGCCACTTCACGTCGGGCGAGGCCGCGGCCCGCGCGGTGCGCGCCGGAGCGGACCTGCTGCTCGTCCCCCCCGATCCCGAGGCGGCTTTCCGGGGCATCCGCGATGCCGTCGAGCGGGGCGAGATCGCGCGCGACGACCTCGACCGATCGGTGCGGCGCATCCTCCGGGCGAAGGCGCGCCTCGGCCTCGCCCGACAGCGCGAGGTGGACCTCATGGCCATCGCCTCCGAGCTGGGAGGGCGGCACCGCGCGCGCACGTCGCTGGAGATCGCGTCGCGCGCGATCACGCTCCTCAAGGACGACCGCTCGACCCTTCCCCTGACGCTGCCCAGCACGGCCCGCGTCCTCTACGTCTCTCTCGTGGACTACGCGAGCGGCTGGCGGGAGGGCGCCCCCGCCCGCACGCTCGTCCCCGAGCTCCGGAAGCGCTTCCCCGAGGCGACGGCGATCGAGGTCTCCGACCGCACCTCCGCCGCGGAGCTGGACCTCGTGCGCGCGCTCGGGCGGGACGCGGAGCTCGTCATCGTCGCGACGTTCGTCCGGATCGCGGCCTACAGCGGACGCATCGACCTCCTTCCCGCCCAGACGGCGCTCCTCGAGGACCTGGCCGCGTCGCCGTCGAGGCCCACGGTCGCGCTCGTCTTCGGCAACCCCTACCTGGGCCTGCTCGCGCCCAAGGTACCGGCGGTCCTCTTGACCTACGAGTTCGGAGACGCGACGGAGGAAGCGGCGGTCCGGGCGCTGTTCGGCGAGGCGCCGATCGGCGGCAAGCTGCCGATCTCGCTGCCGGAGCTCTACGCGATCGGTCACGGCCTCGTGCGGCCGGCGCGCAGCGTCAGGTAGTAGACGTCGGAGGCTTCTCGGCGAAGGGGTTCGCGTTGTAGGCGGCCGACGCGCCCGGAGGGATGGTCAGGTAGCGCCACTCGCCGGCCCGCAGCATCTTCGCGAGGAACACGATCTGGCCCACGTGGTAGGCGGTGTGCGAGAGCGAGCGGTGAAGGGCTTCGAGGACGGAGAGCGCGACACCGCGGATCTTCACCTCGGAGACGAGCTGCGCGTCCTCCAGGCCGGCCAGGGCTTCGAGAAGGGCCGCCCAGCCCTTCTCCCACTTCTCGAGGAGCTCGCGGCGCGTCACCGAGCGGGCGAGGAACTCGGATTCGCGGTCGCGCCACGGCTTCTCGCCGTCCGCATGCAGGAAGTCCGTGAAGCGCGACTGGAGGTTGCCCGAGATGTGCCAGACGATGGTGGCCACGGAGTTGCCGCCCTCGCTCGTCCGAAGCGCCGCCTGCTCGTCGGTGAGCTGCTCGAGGGCCGACTCCCCGAGCTTCTTGTAGCGCCGGTACTCGCCTTCTATCGACCCCACGACCTGCCGCATCGCTTGCCGCCTTCCGCCCCCTGCGCCTCGGGCCGTCACTTCACCGCACGGGCAGCTCTCCCGCCTCCATCCCTTGGGCCTCGATCACGGAGCTCGCCGCCGGACCCGTGAGGAACGCGACGAGCGCCTTCGCCGCCTCCGGCTCCGTCGCGTGAGCCCCCACTCCCGCGGTGAACACGACGTAGGACTGTATCTCGGGAGGCAGCGGCCCCACGAGCTCGACTCCGGGAGTGGTGAGGATCTGGGTGATGACGACGATGCCGATCTCGACCTCGCCCCTCGCCACCATCTCGGAGACGACGTCCCCGTCGGGACGCGTCACCTTCGAGCGGACGGCCTCGGCGAGGCCCAGGCTCTCCACGACGCGGGCGACGTGGATGCCGCTGCCCACGTCCTTGAGGTAGGCGATCGACTTCGCGTCGAGCAGCGCCTTCTTGAAGGCCGGGAGGGACCGGATGTCCGGCTTGGGCGCGCCCGCGCGGACCTCGACGCCGATGCCGGAGCGGGCGACGGTGGCACGCGTGCCGGCCACGACGAGGCCGTCCTGGATCAGCTCGTCGAGCGGCGCGGCGCCGGTGATCAGGACGTCGAAGGGCTCTCCGGCCCGAGCGCGCTTCAAGAACGGCGCGCTGAGGTCGGCGGTGACCACGAGGTGGTGGCCGGTCGTCTTCTCGAACTGCGGTCCCAGCTCGGCGAGCACGGTCGCGAGCGCCCGCGCCGTCCACACCTTGAGCTCGGCGGCGCGCGCGGCGTCGGCCCGAGCCGCGAGCACGGCCCCGCCGACCGCGGCCATCCGGAGAGCCGTTCGTACGCGCGCCCGCATCACGGGCGCCACTCCCGGCGCGCCACCCCGTAGACCACCTCGTCCGTCAGCTCGTCGCGGCACTGCCGATGCCGATACAGGACGTCCTCGAGCGTCATCCCCAGCTTCTCCATGACGCGGATCGAGGCGCGGTTACGGAGGTCCGCCGTCGCTCGCACGCGCTTCAGCTGCCGGTACTCGTGGAAGGCGGCTCCGACCACGTGCCGGGCGGCGGCCGTCGCAATCCCTCGTCCCCAGAGGCGCGGGGCCACGGCGTAGCCGATCTCCCCGTGACTGTGTCCGCCGAAGAAACGAATGTTCAATCCCCCGGACGCCTGTCCGTCGATCTCGATCGCCCACGACGCGTTGGTCTCGCGGTCCAGGGCCTCCTGCTTCGCGAGGAACTCCCGCGCGCTCTCTCGAGTGTACGGCACGGGGACCGGCAGGTACCGCAGATATTCCTCGCCGCTCGCGTAGGCGAAGACGGCCTCGAGATCGTCCATGCGGAACGGCCGGAGCCGGAACCCGGCGCCATCGACCACCTCAGCGAGCATCGGGCCCTCGCCAAAGGCTACTACTCCGTCGGCTCGAGTGGCCGCTCTCCTCAGCCCAGGTCGCCCTCTGCCGGCGCCGCTGGTTGCCGAGGCGTCCCGGCCGCGCCAGCCCGCCGGATCGAGGGACTCCCGTTCCCGCTCAGTGGCAGCTGAACTCCACCACGTCGTGCCGCCCCTGCTCGATGCGGCGCAGGACCTTCTCCGTGACCCGCAGGTGGAAGTCGCGGAGGCGGCCGAGCGCGTGGTGGGCGGCGGACGGGATGCGGGCCAGGTACTCCTCGCCGTGCGGGCTCGCCGTCCAGTCGTTCCCGGGGAACGCGGCGCCCCCCTGGAAGAGCGACGGGACGCCGCCGACGATCGGCGTGTACTCGACGCCGAACCGGCGGGCCGCCTCCACGTACCCGGCGATGAACTGGGCGTCGGGCACGAACGACTGCAGCGACAGATAGGCCCGGCCGTACTGGGTGTATCCGCTCGAGTCGGTCTCGAACAGCTCGGGGTCGATCTCACCGACAGTCTCGAACAGCCTCGCCGACCTCGCTATCGACGGAGGCTTCGCGAAGTTGAGCACGACGTAGTTGGCGGGAAAGTCGAAGCTCGTCGTGTTGACGGCGTCGAGGAGGAAGGCGCTTCCCTGCGACATGACGTACCCCAGGCTGTCGGTCAGCACCTTCACGTCGGCGAGGCTCGCCGCGTTGGGACCGTTGTCGATCACCGTGTAGACGTAGGCCGGGTTCGTCGTACCCATGAAGCCCCCCGCCCCGACCTGGAAGTGCGTGTTCAGGCGGTTGACGGTGCTGATCGCGTGGGCGTCCGTGAGGACGTCGATGACGTCGTCCACGATGCCGCACCTGAAGAGGCGCTTCGCGAACTCCACCCGTACCTCGAGGTCCTGGTCGCGGAGGGGGGTGGTGTCGATGACCGCCGGGTTGGCGATGGGCTCGACCGAGCCGTAGGTGTTGGCGCGGACGGGGACCACGAGCGACAGGGAGCAAAGGGCGACGAAGAACGCGCGTGCTGCCTTCATGTGCTTTATCTCCTTCGAACGGCGACTTCTCTCGGAACGGACGGGGACGCTCGAATCGTAAATTACGTCTTCCCGGGAAGTCGACAGGGAACTGCGCTCAGGCTTCGGGCCCGGCCGCTCCCGCGCGCGTCCTCGTCACCCGGCGGCGTCGAGCGGCTGCGACCGGCCTCCCACCATTCCCGCGAGCGCGGCCATGAGCGCCGCCGTCAGGAGCATGTGAGCGGGGATGAACGAGCCCATGAACCTATAGAGCAGGGCCGCGGTGGCTCCGGGGATCAGGGCCAGGAGGACGATCGCGGCGCCGGACGCGTGTGCCGGTCGCGCCGCGAGGAGCGCGAAGATCGCCGCCAGCACCAGCAGCGTGGCGGAGTGGATCAGCCAAAGGGCCTCGAACGAGCTGCCATAGACGGGCGGCAGGGACGAAGAGGCCACGGCGGCCGCCACCCTGCCGAAAGCGCGCGTGTGAATGAACCCGCACAGCGCCAGGAGCGCCGCCGAGCCGACGAGGAGCAGCCGCCTGATTCTCATCGTCGCGTCGGCATCACTGCCCACCCTGCCGCAGGCGCTTGGCGTCGAGGGCCAGCCCCACGCCGACGAGGAACGTGAGGACTCCCACGGCTGTGAGCACGACCCAGCTCGCGGTCTTCATGTCCGCCTCCGGGTTCTCAGTAGAGCCACACCCGCCCCCCCGATCGTAGCGCCACGCCCGGCTGCGCGGTCAACTGCTCGACGCCGAACAGCCAGCGCCGCTCGGGAGGCATGAGGTACAGCCGCACGGCCTCGACCCTCGACCTGCCGTTCGCCCTCGAGGCCTCGGGCACGCCGAGGATCCGATGCCACGCTTCGCGCCAGCGCGACGGGCGGACGTGGATGGGGTCGAACCCATACCAGGAAGGATCGAGCCTCACGAGCCTGGCTCCGGAAGAAGCCGCGAGCGCCTCGAGCCCGGCGTTGACCCGCTCCGCCCGCCCGAGGATCTCGGCCAGCGAGAGCCGGCACGACGGCACCAGGACGGCGCGAAAGGCCAGGAACTTCAGCTCCGAGAGACGCCGAAGGCTGGCGAGCGGCATATCGGTCAAGACGATGTCGCGGGTGATGCGGCTCAGCCGGCCTAACGCATCCTGCACCCACCCCAGGGTCTGCTCGACCGAGTAGCCGTACGCGATGTCGTTGCCGACGTCGGTCACGAGACCTCGAGTCGCCGCGGGCGGACGAGCCTCCAGCTCCGACCACAGGCCGGACTCGAGGATCCCGGGAAGCCTCCGAAACACCACCTGGCTGTGGGCCCCGTAGGACCGCCCGTGACCGAGGGCGGCCAGGATCTCGACCCGCGGCCCCCAGGCCGCGCGGGCCGCCGATACGACCGTCTGGAAGCCTCGGGTCAGGTTGCTGGCGCCGAGGGCCACGACGCGAGCGACATCGACGGACATCTCACGAGGATACGTTGGATTGCACCGGCCGCCGGCCTAATGGACGTTCCTGACC
>JBKPBQ010000197.1:0-5071 GCA_046726955.1 Acidobacteriota bacterium | reverse complement strand
AGGTGTGGTCGGGCTGCTCGTAGATCTTGAGCACGACCCGCGAGGGATCCTGGACGCTCTCGTACTTCTCTTCGACGAGGAGGGCCATGTCGCGACCCCGGCCGCGGCGCCGCGGCGACGTCAGTGGACGGTGCGCACCTTCTTGTTGAGGTAGTCCATCAGGATGAACTGCCCGAGCGTGTACGGCGTCGTGAAATACGCCTTGCCCCGGCACATCTCGCTCACCTTCTTGACGAAGGCCACGAGGTCGCGGTCGCGGGCGAGCATGAAGGTGTTGACGAGGATCCCCTGGCGGCGGCAGTTGGCGACTTCCTTCAGCGTCAGGGCCACGACGCGCGGGTCGAGGCCGAAGGGGTTCCGGTAGATGCGCCCGTCGTTCTCGGTCAGCGCGGAAGGCTTGCCGTCCGTGATCATGACGATCTGCTTCATGTCCTTGCGCTGGCGGGCGAGGATGCGCTGGGCCACGCGCAGGCCCTCGCGCGTGTTCGTGTAGTACGGGCCCACGCGGACCCGCGCGAGCTGGCCGATCGGCACTTCCTCCGCGGAGTCGTGGAAGAGGACGAGGTGCAGCGAGTCGCCCGGATACTGCGTGCGCAGCAGGTGCGACAGCGCGAGCGCCACCTTCTTGGCCGGGGTGAACCGGTCCTCGCCGTAGAGGATCATGCTGTGCGAGCAGTCGAGCATGACCACCGTCGCGCACGAGCTCTGGTACTCGGTCTGCCGGACGAGCAGGTCCTTGTAGTCCACGTCGATGGGGACGCCGAGGCCTTCCCGGCCGATCGCGGAGAGCAGCGTCCCGCTCACGTCGAGGTTGAGCGTGTCCCCGAACTCGTACTGCTTCGAGGGGCCGGAAGCCTCGACGCCGGTGGCGAGGTCGCGGGTGTCGTGGCGGCCGAAGGACGACTTGCCCAGCGAGCCCAGGAGGTCGCGCAGCGACTTGTAGCCCAGGAAGTCGATCGTCTTCTCGGTGAGCTCGAACTTGATGGGCCGGCCCGCGGGGCCGATGCCCCCGCCGCCCGTCGGATCGTGGAAGGGCTGGCCCTCGCTCGCGCTCAGGTAGCCCTCGCGTACGAGCCGCTCCACCGTCTTCTGCAGGAACTGCTCCAGCGCGTCCTGGTCGTCCATCAGCTTCTGGAGGTCCTCGTCGGAGAGGAGCCCCCGGCGCATGAGCGCCTCCAGGATGGCGTCATGGAGGGCCTGCAGGTTGTCCTCGTCCCACTCTCCAGTGTCCTGGCCGAAGCCGCTCTGGAGCAGGAAGTCGGAGAGCTCGCCCACGAGCTCCTCGAGGTTCAGGTCCTCCCAGAGCTCGCCGATGTAACGGTGGTAGCGGACGATGGTCATGGACAGGACCCGCTCAGTTCACTTGCTTCTTCATCTTGCGCAGACGCTCCAGCCGCTCGAGGTCCAGCTCCACGTCGCTGCGGCGCTCGGGGGCGACGAAGCCGCGGTCGTCGCTCCGCCCGATCTTCTTCTGCGCCCAGAGTCCCTCGAGCACGAACTCCCCCGCCGAGGCCACGAGCGGCGCGGGATCCGTGGGCTGGACGCCCACGAGCGAGAGGTGCTCGAAGACCTCGGGCACCCGCTTGAGCTGCTCCACGATCTCGCGGGCCGGGGAGTCGTCGCGCAGCTTGAGCGTGCCCCCGCCCTCGAAGAAGGCCACCACGCCGCGGAAGTTGACGGAGCCGAGGTAGACGGAGAAGGTCTCCCCCACCGCCTCGCGGATGAGCTCGCGGGCCACGTTCTCCGCGCCCATGAGCTCGCCCTCGTACTCGAGCTCGAACTTGCCCGTGAGCGAGGGCAGTGCCGCGTAGACGTCGGAGACGCGCGGCACCACCGGGCTCTCCTTGGCGACGAGCGCCCGCCGCTCCGCGTTGCTCACCGCGTTCTCGAGCGCGCTGATGGGCAGCCGCTGGCTCACCCCGCTGCGGCGGTCGATCTTCTTGTCGCGGCGGGCGGCGAAGGCGACGCCCTCCACCACCTCGCGTACGAAGCGCGGGATGCGCAGGCCGTCCTCGCGGTCCGTCCACGCCTCCTGCTGCGTGATGGCCACCCCCTGCTCCAGCGTCGTCGGGTAGTGGGTGCGCACCTCGCTGCCGATGCGGTCCTTCAAGGGGGTGATGATCTTCCCGCGCGCCGTGTAGTCCTCCGGGTTGGCGGTGAAGACCATGCACACGTCGATGGGCAGGCGCACCGGGTAGCCCTTTATCTGGACGTCGCCCTCCTGGAGGATGTTGAACAGCCCGACCTGGATCCGGCCCGCGAGGTCCGGCAGCTCGTTCAAGGCGAAGATCCCCCGGTGCGCGCGCGGGAGGAGCCCGTAGTGCATGGTGAGCTCGCTCGCGAGGTCGTGCCCGCCCCGGGCGGCGCGGATGGGGTCCACGTCCCCGATGATGTCGGCGATCGTCACGTCGGGCGTCGCGAGCTTCTCCACGTAGCGGTCGTCGGGGCTCAGCCACTCGAGCGGCGTGTCGTCGCCGCGCTCGGCCACGAGGTCGCGCGCGTACTTGCTGAGCGGGGCCAGGGGATGGTCGTGGATCTCCGATCCCGCGACCGCGGGGACGAAGGGGTCGAGCAGCGTCGTGAGCGCCCGCAGGAGGCGGCTCTTCGCCTGGCCGCGCAGGCCGAGGAGGATCATGTTGTGGCGGGACAGCACCGCGTTGACGATCTGCGGCACCACGGAGTCGTCGTAGCCGAGGACGCCCGGGAAGAGCGTTTCCCCCGACCGCAGCTTGCGCAGCAGGTTCCGGCGCATCTCGTCCCGGACGGGCACGGGCCGAGGGTCGGAGACACGCTTGAGCTCGCCGAGCGTCTGGGGAAGAGACATCGAGAACACCTCTATCTTCAATTATAGTCGCCGCGCGATCGGAGGGCCTGAGAGCTACTTGGGCTGGGCCTTGATCATGTCCAGGAAGCCCTGGAGGGTGCTGAGCTTCCGGGTGGACGCGGAGTAGAGACGGGCGGAGAAGATCGCGGTCGCGGCGTGCCCCGCGAGCAGCGTGAAGAGCTCGTAGTCCATCGTGGTGAAGGCCGTCTTCTGGAAGAGGAGCTTGTTGATGGAGATGACGCCGATCACCGTGTCCTTGATCTTCAGGGGGATGACCGCGATCGGCTCCTCGTAGGGCGAGGGCTCGCGGCGCGCCACCGTCTCCGCGAAGTAGTTCTCGCCGCTCTGCGCGGCCTTGCCGATCGGACCCTCGCCCACGGGGATCACTGGCCGTCCCGGCGTCTGGCCCTCGGAGGTCTCGAGCTCGAGCTGCGCCGCCTTCTCGCTCACCATGAACAAGTGGAAGACTTCCGCCCCGATCAGGTTGATCACGATCTCCTGGACGATGCGGATGACCTCCTTGTAGTCGAGCGTCGAGTGCAGCTGGTAGGAGGCCACGTAGAGGTTCGCGAGGTTGTTGTTCTGCTCCTCGATCTCGATGTAGCGGTCCGCGAACTCCTTGTTCTCCTCCTCCACCTTCTTGAAGCGGGCGGTCACCTCCGCCAGCTTCTCCTCGAGCTCGTGCAGGCGCGTCTGCAGCTCCTGCATCCGCCCCTCGGAGCCTCCCTTCGCCCCGCCGGCCTCGAGTGAGGCGACCTTGAAGCGGAGGCGCTCGTTCTCCTTCAGGAGCTCTTCGGTGAACTCTTTGGCCTTGGAGACGATCTGGAGGAAGTCCTGCCCCTTCTTGGAGGGGTCTTCCGTCGACATGGCGTCAATTCTAGCCCAGCCCCGTCAAGTCTTCTCCTGCAGGGACTGCAGCTTCTTCTGGAGGAACGCGTTCTCGAGCGCGATCCCGGCCTGGTAGATGAAGACCTCCAGGGCGTCCAGCCGCGGGAACTCCCGTCCTGTCTCGGGGTTATCACCGAAGAGCATCGCGATCGTCTCCCGGTGCGTGACGAGAGGCAGCAAGGCGACCGTCCCCGAGTGGAACCGGCCGATCCGGCCGATGAGGTAGTTCGTCCACTTCCCAGGGTTGAGGCTCCCCACGCGAGGCTTGCCGCTTTGCACGACCTCGAGGAAGGGGGACGGCTCGCCCAGGGGGATCACGACCTGGCGGACGAGCAAGCTCAGGTTCTCCTCCTTGGGCGCCGCCCCGAAGCCGCCCAGTCCCCGCACCTCCTCGTTCTTGACGAGGAACAGGATGGCCCGCTCGAAGAACTCGCGCGCGACCTTCATCACGAGCACCGCGATCTGGTTCGCGTTTCCCGGCTGCCGCAGCTCGGACAGCCGGCGCTGCAGGAATGCGAAGTCGCGCGACAGCTCCTCTTCGGCGGGGCTCGGAAGCGACGCGGGCGGGGCGGGAGAGCCGGGGATCCGGGCCTCCTTGGGAACTCTCGGCGACAGGGCCTGCGGCGAGGCGGCGAGCCGGGGCAGGATGTCGGCGAGGATCTTCGCCGCGAACGCCTTGAGGTCCGCCTCGAACTGTCCCGGATTGAGCTTCGAGAGCCCGGGCTTGAAGATGAACGCCTTGATCCCCATCTGCCGGGCCCGCAGCTGGAGCGCCTGGCTCAGGCTCTCCGTCATCATGAGGACGGGCGGCCGGAGGTTCATCTTCCAGAGCCGCTTGACGACCTCGAACCCGCCGTGGAAGGAAGCGCCGCCCGAGGCCGGCATCCCCAGGTCGGTCACGAGCACGAACGGCGTCTTCTCGTTGCCGAGCTTCCCCCCGCTCTTGACCGCCGACTCGGGATCGCCGGCCTCCACGACCTTGTAGCCGCTCGCCGCGAAGATCCCGCCGAGGAACTTCCGGACGTCGTCCTCGTCGTCCACGAGCAGGATCGTCCGCGCCGGCTCGGGGGCGGACGGCGCGGCGGGGGCAGCCGCCGCATCCGCGGCCGGCAAGCTGGCGGCCGCGATGATGGGGACGCGAACCGTGGACTCCCCGGGCGACTTCGGCTGCATCGTCCGCAGGTCCTTTAGGAAGCTCGCGACCTCGGGCGCCCTCACGGGCGGGATCACGGGGACGCCCAGGGGGGGCGTCTCCGCGGACTGGGCGCGCGCTCCGACACCCGGCTCGGGTCGGAGGACCACGCGCTCGGGGGCGGCGGCCGCGGGGCGATCGGGAGCGACCGCGGGCGCGGCCGCGGG
>JBKPBQ010000196.1:0-10486 GCA_046726955.1 Acidobacteriota bacterium | reverse complement strand
CCTGGTTGTAGACGCCCTCCAGCGTGGAGCGGCCGGAGAAGAACGGCAGCGTCTCGTACATGCGGATCGAGCCCGCCTTCTCGTGCTCCGCGCTGTACTCCACCGCCACCCGTGCGTCGGCCACCGAGCCCCGCAGGCGGCCGGCCATGTCGCGGAAGGCGGGCCACAGCTCCTTGGCCTCGAGCCCGCTGTAGTTCCAGTCGGCCCAGTAGCGCACCACCTGGGAGCGCGCGTCCGCATGGACGCCCGCCAGCAGCACGAGCCCCAGCCCGGCCAGGCTGGGCGCGGCCAGGGTCTGGAGGAGGAGGCCGAGGGTGGCGCCGCCGGCCACGCAGGCGGCGAGCTGCGCGAAGGGCACGAACCGCACGTCGATCACCCCGAGGGCCGGCGCGGCGATGGCGAGCGCGGCGCCCGCCGCGGTCGCGTGCAGCAGGAAGAGCAGCCGATGGTCCGGCCCGCCCGTCCGGCGGGCCGACGTGAACGTCGCGATCCATCCCACCGCGGCGGCGGCGAACAACGGCCACAGCAGGGGCGGGAAGAGGTTCTTCGGCGAGATCGTGATCCAGGGGTCGTCGTAGGGCGTCGTCCATCCCCACGCCGAGAGCAGCGGCAGCAGCCACAGCGCCGCGGCCGCGAAGGCGCCCACGGCCACCGCCGCCAGCCAGGCGAGCGTCCGCGCGGGCCGCCGAGCGGAATAGAGGAAATAGGCGGCGGCGAGCCCGGCCCACAGCACCGCGTAGCCGTGGGCGAGGGCGGTGACGCCGAGGAGCAGCGCCGGACCCCACGGCGAGCGGCCGTCGGCATACGCGCGGTAGACCAGGCCGAGAAAGAGGACGGCGAGGGCGATCCCGTAGCCGTAGGCGAACTCGCCCGTCATCGTGCTCGCGATCGTTCCGCCCCAGATCGGGGTCTCCTCCCGCATCAGGAACACGAACGCCGCCGCCACGCCCACGAGCGGCGTCGGAAAGCGGAAGCGCATCAATCGGAACGACGCGTAGACGAAGACGGGCAGCAGGAAGCTCGGGATCGCCGTCCCGAGCTTGAACGCCACCGGCATCCCGACGAAAGGCGCCAGTGCCGACATGACGAGGAACGGCAGCGGGAAGTAGTAGAGGAGGAGCGGCTGCCCGAGGTAGGCGCCGGGATACCAGCCGTGGAAGCGCAGCTTCGGCAGGAGGTGCTCGTAGAACCACACGGCGGTCGGGTAGTGGCAGGGCGTGTCGCCGCCCGCGGTGATCGTGGGCAGGAAGAGGAGCGCGGGACGGAAGTAGTCGAGGAGCGAGAGCAGGAGGACGAGGAGCCCGAGCGCGTCCGCGAGCCGCTCGCGCCGGGGAGGCCGCGTCATGCGGCGAGAGTCTAGCAGGGTGCTCCTGCCGCGCGCCGCGAGAGGACACTTATCAGCAACCTGCTGGCAAACGCGCACGCGTCCTTTTCCGGCGGACCGCGATGAGCTACGATCGCTCCCCTATCCTTGGCGGGAGGCATGAAGCATCCGCCGCGCATACTCATCGTCGACGACGACCCCGAGATCGGGCGGATGCTCTCGCGGTCGCTCGCGCGCCACGGCTTCGAGGTGGACGCGCTCACGAGCGCCGAGGAGGCGCTCGGCAAGGCCGAGGCCACGCCCTACGATGCGGCGATCGTGGACCTCGTCATGCCGGGGATGGACGGCGCGGGTCTCGCCGAGCAGCTGCGCCGCCGCACGCCCGGGCTGCCCATCGGGCTCCTCACCGGCTACACGCACTCCCCGCTCATTCCCAGCGAGGCTCCTTCGGGCACGCGCGTCTTCGTGAAGCCCGTGATCATCCAGGACCTCGTCGACTTCCTGAAGGCGGAGATCGCGTAGGCGGCTCTACCTATTCTTCTCGATCTCCTTGAAGCGATCGACCGCCTCGCTCGGCGGGAACTCGTCCAGCTCGAAGAGCTGGCGGACCTCGATCTCGCCTTCCTTGCCCTCGCCGAAGGGGGCGGGGAACCGGCGCGTCCACTCGAGGGCCTCCTCGCGGGACTTCACCTGGATGAGGGTGTAGCCGGCCACCAGCTCCTTCGTCTCCGTGAACGGCCCGTCCAGGACCGTGCGCTTCCCTCCCGAGTAGCGGATGCGCCAGCCCTTGGCGCTCGGCTGCAGCCCGTTGGCGTCGAGGAGGACGCCCGCTTTGGCGAGCTGCTCGTGGTAGTCGGCCATCGCGGCGATGAGCGTGTCTTCGGGCAACTCGCCCGATTCCGTACGTGACGTCGCCCTCACCAGGATCATGAACCGCATGGTGGTACTCCTTGGGTCTTTCGCCCCTTCACCGACACGACGAACGAGCGGCGGCGAAATCGACAGGATGGCCGAAGGCCCCGGCCGGCCCTTCAGGCGGCCGCGTAGGCTTCGACGAGCTCGCCCACGAAGTCCTCGAAGCGCGTGGGCGTTGTGTTCTGGGGCGTCCTGCCCTCGAGGGAGACGACCCGGCCCTCGTTCATGGCCCGCTCCATCTCCACGTAGAGCCCCGCGACGTTTGCGGAAAGGCCGGCTTTCGCGAGGGCCGCCGCCATCTCTTCGTAGGGCAGCTGCACGTACCGGACGTCGGCCTTGCCCAGCCGCTGGCCCAGGATCCTCGTGGCTTCCGCCTGGCTGAGGTCGCGGGGGCCGGAGAGCTCCCGGACCACGATCCCCTTCCAGTCACGCGCCCGCAGCGCCTTCGCGGCCACGTCCGCGATGTCGCGCGTCGCGATCATGGGAATTGCCACGTCGGGCGCGAGGGCGCCGGCGTTGATCCCCTGGTGCTTGATCAGCGGGAGCGCCGAGTGGAAGTTCTCGAAGAAGTAGCCCGGCCGAAGGGCGAGGACGTTCGTGCCCAGCGGCGCCAGCTTCTCGAGGCGTTCCTCCTGGGCGTGCAGGCCCGCGATGGGACCCGTTCCCGAGGGCTTGTCCGCCCCCACGCTGCTCAGCAAGACGACGTGACCGACCTTGGCGTCGCGAAGGGCCTGGACGATCGCCTCGCCCTGCTCGTCCTGGTCTCGCCGATAGTCCGGCGAGGCAACATTCGACGCCAGCAACGTGTACACGGCGTCCGCGCCGGCAAAGGCTCTCGCGAGGTACTTCGCGTCGGTCACTTGTCCGGCCAGCGCCTCGGCGCCCGCCTTCTCGAACGGGGCGAGCTTGGCCTTCGATCGGCCGAGGACCCTGACCTTCTCACCTGCTCGGAGCAGGGTCTCCGCAATCCTGTGGCCGGTGTGCCCAGTCGCGCCCATCACCGTGATCATGTCGTCCTCCCGGACGTGAGGGCCCCCTTTCGAATCTGCGTCGTCATCGGACGGTGAGCCACCTTCGATTTGGCTCCAATGCACGTCCAATCGACTGGACGACGAAAACGCTTCCCGAGCCGAAGAGGTGAACGCTGTGGGCTCGGAGGGTCGGCGGCTAGCTCTGCGACGCGCCGGGTACGGCGATACCCCGTTCGGCCAACTCCTTCTGGCCCTGGAGGATGGCGCACCAGTCCTTGTGCTCCTCGACCGGCATCCCGCACTCGACGCAGATCCGGACTCTCTTGCGGGGCTCGGTCGTGCGACCCAGGATCTTGTCGAACAGGGACATGGCGCCTCCAGCGGTTCTGCTCTTCTAGGACGCTTTCGGCGGCGCCTGGGTTGCGAAAAATCGACCGGCTCAGGCCGATCGGCGTCCGCGCGCCGGCTTGGCGGCCGGGGCTTCGGAGACCCACTTGTGGGCCCAGTCCGCCACCGCGTCCACCACCGCGGCCAGGGCCCGGCCCTTCTTCGTCAGGGAGTACTCCACCCGGATCGGTGACTCCGGCACGACGGTGCGCTCGACGACCCCCTCCTGCTCCAGCTCCTGGAGACGCTCGCTGAGCATGCGGTCCGTGATGTCGGGGATGGCCTCGCGGAGCGTTGCGAAGCGGCAGCGGGCCTTCAGCAATATGAAGATGATCGCCCCCGTCCACCGCCGCCCTACGAGCTCGATCGCCCGGTGGAACTGGGCGCAGAGCGCGGGGGGATGCGCCCGGGGGTCAGCCGCGTGTGCCTTGGTGTCCGCCACTGCAGTCGCCTCTCCCCTCCATGATGCGGCCTTCTCCCCTCGTTTGCAAGTTACTACTTGACAAATAGTCGCTATACTTAGTATAGTGTTGACCGGCGCCGAAGGAAGGCGCCGAAAGGGAGGAAGGCATGGATATCGGATTGCTGGTGGCACGGCTGGTCCTCGGGTTGCTGATGGCGGCGCACGGCGCGCAGAAGCTCTTCGGCTGGTTTGGCGGCTACGGCCTTACGGGCACCGGCGGTTTCCTGGAGTCGCTGGGATTCCGGCCGGGCCGTCTCTTCGCGCTCGCGGCCGCACTCGGAGAGGTCGGGGGCGGCCTGCTCGTGGTCTTGGGGCTCTTCGGCCCGGTGGGGCCGGCGCTCATGCTCTCGGTCATGATCGTGGCCGCGCTCAGCGTGCACTGGAGCCACGGCCTCTTCGCCACCTCCAACGGCATCGAGGTCACGCTGCTGTACGCCACGGGAGCACTCTCGCTGGCCCTCACCGGGCCCGGACGCTACTCCCTCGACGCGCTCGCCGGCCTGACCGCGTACTGGACGCCGGCGGTGACCGCGCTCGTGCTCGCCGCGGGTATCCTCGGCGGGGTCGCGAACCTCGCCCTCCGGCGGCCCGCGCCGCCGGCCACGGCTTGAATCGGCAGGCAGGATCGGAGGAAGACATGGATCTCGTGAGAAGGGTGACGCCACTCGGCTTCCCGTGGGAGGCGGTCGATCCCTTCCTGTTCTGCGTCCACCACGTGGACGCCTACCCCGCGGGAAACGAGCAACTGGGGCCCAGCGCGTCGCTCGCCGGACGCGACATCGGGATGGACTTCACGGTTCGCGACGGCTGGCGGATGTACCACGGCGACGTGGTCCCGGGCTTCCCGCAGCATCCGCATCGCGGCTTCGAAACGGTGACCGTGGTGCGCCGGGGACTCGTGGACCACTCCGACTCGCTGGGCGCGGCCGCGCGCTACGGCGAGGGCGACGTGCAGTGGCTCACCGCGGGCGGGGGCATCGTGCACTCCGAGATGTTTCCGCTGCTCGACCGCGAAGGGCCCAACCCGCTCGAGCTCTTCCAGATCTGGCTGAACCTGCCGCGCGCCGACAAGCTCGTCGCCCCGCACTTCACGATGCTGTGGGCTCCGACCGTCCCGCGGATCGTGGAGCGCGACGATTCGGGGCGGCGGACCGAGGTCACGCTCGTGGCCGGGGAGCTCGGCGGCGCGAGGCCGCCCGCCCCTCCCCCGCATTCGTGGGCGCGCCACGCCGACGCCGACGTCGCGATCTGGACGATCCGGATGGAGCCCGGCGCGTACTGGACGCTTCCGCCGGCGGCAGCGGGCACGAATCGCCGCCTCTACTTCTTCGCGGGCACGAGCCTCCGCGTCGGCGATCGCGACGTGCCCGCCGGCCGCGCGCTGGACCTGCGACCGGAGGTCCCGGTGCCCCTCGAGAACGGCCGCGAGGCCGCCGATCTTTTGCTGCTGCAGGGACGGCCGCTCGGAGAAACCGTCGTGCAGCACGGTCCGTTCGTCATGAATTCGCGCGCCGAGATCGAGCAGGCGTTCCTGGACTATCGGCGCACGGGCTTCGGCGGCTGGCCCTGGCCAGTCGATGGCCCCGTGCACGGTCGCGATCGCGGCCGCTTCGCCCGCCACCCCGACGGGCGACTCGAGCGCGCCGACGACGTCACCACTGCGGCTGCCAGCGCAGCCGTGAGCGAGGCGTAGGGTCGAGCAGGACCAGCTCGGGCGCGTCGCGCAGCAGGCCGGCGGTGTTGACCGACTGCGCGGCGCGCTCGGCGAGCGGGGCGAGACGCGCTTCGATCGCCGAGCTGTCCTTCGCGACCCCCACCCAGACGAGGTACGGCCCGTCCGTGCGCACCGGCAGCCGCGGGTAGTTGTTGGGCACGTCGTAGGTCACGAGCATCGCCGCCTCGTGGACACCTGCGGACCTGTACGCCGCGAACGATTCCTCGAGCCGACGGGCGAGCTCCTCGATCGTCGCCGGCTTGGCCGCGAAGATCTGCAGCACCACGACGCCCGCGGGCGCATTCGCCTCCGTTCCAACGTCCACGGCGGGAAGGACGGGAAGGCCGCGCCCCGGGGCGAGCGGCTTCAGGAGCAGCACGTTGTCGGAGTCGACGATGAGGTCGTTCATCCGCTTGGCGTGCTCCTTCCACACGAGCCCGCTGTACGTGTCGGTGTTCATCTCCGCGCGGGCGTCGTAGCTCGGGAACCCCCGCATCCAGGTGAACCACGTGGCGTTCTTCCTCTCGAGGAACTGGCCGAAGGCGATCGCCCCGAGCTGCTGGAACGCCTCCGGGAAGTAGGCCTCGAACGAGCGGGCGAAGCGCTCGCGTCCACCCGGCTTGATCTCGTAGCGACGCAGCTCGACGACCGGGTACTCGCGCGCCGTGAACGAGTCGTAGCGAGTCATCTCCATCACCCAGTTCGTCTCCCAGGTCTTGCCGCCGTCCGCGGAGAAGGCCTGCTCCCAGCGCGGGGACGGCGTCTTGACCCGCGACCACGTGAAGCGGACGCGGATGGGCCGGCCTTCGAACGTGTCGTCCCCCTCGAAGACGCCCACATC
Source organism: Acidobacteriota bacterium (assembly GCA_046726955.1). Taxonomy (GTDB): domain Bacteria; phylum Acidobacteriota; class Vicinamibacteria; order Fen-336; family Fen-336; genus CAVPGH01. The sequence continues at coordinate 3,871 of JBKPBQ010000196.1, read as the reverse complement.
GCCCTCGAACGAGCCGACGACCGGAGGCTCGAGCGTTCCCTTGCGGCTGTCCGCCCAGTAGATCGACCACTTCCCCGTCGCCTTGTCGAAGAACCGGAAGCTCATGCCCGTGAAGCCGCCGGCGAACTCCGTGCGGTAGACGTCCTCGTTCCCGACGCCGCCGAGCAGGAGGCGGGCCGTGGCCGTGGCCTCGAACTCGTCCCAGGCCGTGGAACCCTTCAGCCGCTCCCGCAGCCGGCGGTTGTGGACCTTCCACGACCCCATCCAGAAATCGAAGTCCCGCGACCCGTCGCTCCCCGGCATGTCCGCTCCTTCGGCGGTCAGCGTGAGCGCGCCGATCAGGAGTCCCAGCCATGCTCTGCTCATCCCCGCCTCCCGTGCCCCTCGGGCACGGTAAGCCCGATATAGGACGCTTCACGCCCTGATTCGGAATAAACTCAGACCGGATGTCACGGCCCACGGCGCGGGTGCTGGCCGCGCTCGAGCTCCTGCAGACGCACGGCCGGATGAGCGGGTCCGAGCTCGCCCGCCGGCTGCGCGTCGATCCGCGCACCGTGCGCCGCTACGTGGTGACGCTCGAGGAGCTCGGGATCCCGATCACCGCGGAGCGCGGGCGCGACGGGCACTACATGCTCGTCTCGGGGTTCAAGCTCCCCCCGATGATGTTCACGGACGACGAGACGCTCGCCCTCGCAATGGGCCTCCTGGCCGCGCGCGGCCTCGGCCTCGCCGAGGCCCACGTCGCGGTGGCGGGGGCGCTGGCCAAGCTCGAAAGGGTCATGCCCGCGCAGCTGAAGCGGCGGGTGCGGGCCGTGGGCGAGACGGTGGCGATCGGCCTCTCCCGCTCGAACCCGCCCGGCGACAACCGGGCATTGGGGGCGCTCTGCGAGGCGGCCCAGACCGAGACGCGCGTCCGCCTGCGCTACCGCTCGCGGCCCGGCGAGGAGACCGAGCGCGAGTTCGATGCCTACGGCCTGGCCTATCGCGGCGGCTGCTGGTACGTCGTGGGTTGGTGCCATCTCCGCCGCGGCCTGCGCTCCTTCCGGCTCGACCGCGTCGTGTCGGTGCACGTCGGCGATTGGCGCTTCTCGCGCCCCGAGGGCTTCGATGCGCTCGCCCACGTGACGATGTCCGTCGCCATGCTGAAGCGTGCCTTCTCCGTCGAGGTGCTGCTCGAGACCGACCTCCAGACCGCCCAGCGGGAGCTCTTCCCCGCGGTGGGCGTTCTCGAGTGGACGGGAGAGGGTGTCCTCCTGCGCGGCGAGGTGGACAGCCTGCCCTGGTTCGCGCGCGAGCTCGCGCGGCTGCCCTTCGCCTTCGCGATCCGGAAGCCGGCGGCGCTTCGGCGCGCGCTCCAGACGGTGGCGCAGAACCTCGAGAAGCTCGCGACCGCCTAGGGATCGACGCCTATCTTTCGTCGGTCGTCCGTGGCATCGTGGCGCGCATGCGACTCCTCGCGCTCTGCGCCGTCCTGATGAGCACCGCACTCGAGGCCAGCGACAACTATCCGGTGGCGCGCTTCACGGATCCCGATCGCGTCAAGAAGCTGGAATCGGCCATGCCCGAGATCGACCGCATCTTTCGCGCGTACGCCGTCGACAAGAAGATCCCGGGCATGATCTGGGGTGTCGTGATCGACGACCGGCTCGCGCACGTGGAGTCCGTCGGCGTGCGCGATCGCTCGTCGCAGGAGGCGGTCACACCCGCGACCGCGTTCCGCATCGCCTCCATGACGAAGAGCTTCACCGCGCTCGCCGTCCTGAAGCTGCGCGACGAAGGCAAGCTGTCGCTCGAAGACCCAGTGTCCCGGTGGATTCCGGAATTCGCGAGGATGGAGCTCCCGACGCGCGACACGCCACCGTTGCGCGTCCGCCAGCTCGTGAGCCACAGCGCGGGCTTTCCCGAAGACAACCCGTGGGGGGACCAGCAGCTGAGCGCCACGGACGCGACCCTCGACGAGTGGCTTCGCAAGGGCATCCCCTTCTCGACGCCTCCCGGAACGCGGTACGAGTACTCCAACTATGCGTTCGGTCTCCTGGGCCGCATCGTGGCCAGCGCTTCGGGCATGCCCTACGAGAAGTACGTGCACGAGGCGATCCTGTCGAAGCTCGCGATGAACGGGACCACGTTCCAATTCTCGGAGATCCCGGCCGCGCACCGCGCCGTCGGCTATCGCCTGAAGCCGGACGGTAGCTACAGTGAGGAGCCGCCCCTGCCGCACGGCGTCTTCGGAGCCATGGGAGGGTTGCTGACCACGGCCTCCGATCTCGGGAAGTACCTCGCCTTCCATCTCTCCGCCTGGCCGCCTCGGGACGACGAGGAGACCGGTCCGGTACGCCGGGCCTCCGTGCGCGAGATGGCGCACCTCTGGACTCCCTCGAACCTGACGGTGAAGCAGGTGAGCGGGGCCATCCAGGCCTCCGAGACCGGCTACGGCTATGGGCTGCGCGTGACCTCGGACTGCCGCTTCGAGACCATCGTGGGCCACGGCGGCGGCTTGCCGGGATTCGGATCGTACATGGCATGGCTTCCGGACTACGGCGTCGCCCTCTTTGCCATGGCGACCCTGACCTACTCGGGTCCCTCGCAACCCATCAGCGACGCGTGGGACGCCCTGCGGAACACCGGCGGCCTCGCCCGACGCGAGCTTGCGCCGACGCCTCTTCAGACGGAGATGCGCGGTCACATCGTCAACCTGTGGAAGCGCTGGGACGACGCCGAGGCGAAGCAGATCGCGGCGATGAACCTCCTCCTCGACGCCCCGACCGACCAGAGGCAGGCCGAGATCCGAAAGCTGAAGGACGAAGTCGGCGAGTGCGGGACGGCCGGGCCGGTGATGCCGGAGAACTGGCTCAGGGGTCAGTTCAACATGAAGTGCGACAAGGCGACGGTCGGCGTGTTCTTTACGATGTCGCCGACCGAGCCTCCCCGTGTCCAGCACCTCGCGTTTCAGAAGCTGGCTTCGGAGAGCGCACGCATGGGCGCGCCCACGGGCCCCCCCGCCGGCGTGGCCTGCGCCCCGTAGGGCGTTGGCTCGGCCCTCCTGGCCTCTCGTGCAAGAGCGCCAACGCCGGAAGTGAACTCTCTACAAAAGAACTGACCCTATTGGGTTCGTGCGCGGCCGTCGCGGAATCAGGCAAACCCTGGTTCCACGCGGGTTTCGGCCGCCCGATGCAGGCGGTGGCGCGCCTGGCGCGACGGTTGCCTCAACGCGGGTGTGGAGGTGCGTATGAGTAAATCATTGCGCCTGCTGGTCCTCGTCTCGTGCTTCTTGCTCTTGGCGGCGCTGGCCGCTCCCGCTCGGGCTCAAACCTTCATCATGCACTCGGGCGACACGATCACCCCCGGCGACGTCCGGCTCACCGCCTACCCGGTGGGTCTCTTCGGCCGGAACGGCGGGCCCGACCGTTGGGGCGGCGGAGCCAACCTCGGCTACGGGATCACCGACTACCTCGACGTCGAAGGTCAGGGCGGCTTCTTCAACGGCTTCAGCCTGGTCGGTCTCGACGCGAACATCAAGGTGCTGCGGGGCGACATCGACCTCTCCACTCGGCTGGGAGCGCACAAGGCGTTCGTGACCGACGCGCAGAACTCGACCGCGTTCGACTTCGGCGCGCTCCTGGGCGGCCGCGTGTCCCCCCGCCTGCGCGTCTCGGGCGGCGTGAGCGTCTCCTTCGAGTCGTTGGACGGCGTGGACAACTCGGGCTTCACCCGCGCGTGGGCCGTCCCAGGCCTCGAGCTCCGGATCAACCGCAACGTGGACTTCGTCGCGGAGGGTGGAGTCGGCCTGAACGACAACAGCCCGCACTACGTGACCGCCGGCTTCGCGGTGTACATGCCGACGTCCGACAAGGCCCGCGATCGGCGGTAA
>JBKPBQ010000195.1:0-3409 GCA_046726955.1 Acidobacteriota bacterium | reverse complement strand
CTCATGGAGAAGGCCGCGGGCACGACGGTCGCCTTCCGGACCGCGGACGGGCACGAGAAGGAGATCCGCGCGCTCGACCTCTACCGGGCCTATCCCGCCAATCGTCTGTCCTGGCCCGGGAGGCTCGCCGTCTACGCGGGGCGCCTCTGGGCGTTCCTGACCGACGACCCGCGCGAATCGAACACCGAGGGCGGGATCTTCCCGGCGATCTTCGGCACCGTGATGATGGTCGTCATCATGAGCATCATCGTGGTCCCCCTCGGCGTCCTCGCCGCCCTCTACCTCCGGGAATACGCGAAGCAGGGCGCGCTCGTGAGGACCGTGCGCATCGCCGTGAACAACCTCGCGGGCGTTCCCTCGATCGTGTTCGGCGTCTTCGGCCTCGGCTTCTTCGTCTACTTCGTGGGCGGCGGGATCGACCGGCTCTTCTTTCCTGAAGCCCTGCCCACGCCGACCTTCGGCACGGGAGGGATCCTCTGGGCCTCGCTCACCCTCGCCCTCCTCACCGTGCCCGTGGTGATCGTGGCCTCGGAAGAAGCGCTCGCCGCCGTCCCCCGGTCCATGCGCGAGGCCTCGCTGGCCATGGGCGCCACGAAGTTCCAGACCATCCTCCGCGTGGTGCTGCCCGCGGCTGCCCCCGGCATTCTCACCGGGCTCATCCTGGCCATGGCGCGGGGCGCGGGCGAGGTCGCACCCCTCATGCTCACCGGCGTCGTGAAGCTCGCCCCCGAGCTGCCGCTCGACGGCTTCTTCCCCTTCTTCCACCTCGACCGCAAGTTCATGCACCTCGGCTTCCACATCTACGACGTGGGCTTCCAGAGTCCGAACGTGGAGGCGGCCAAGCCGATGGTGTACACGACGACCATCTTCCTGCTCCTGATCGTCCTGTTGCTGAACCTGACTGCGATCGTGGTGCGCAACCGCCTGCGCGAGAAGTACAAGACCGGAGCCTTCTGAGAAAGACCATGCCCATGACCCAGGAACAAGGCGCCGCCGCCCGCGACACCGGGCTGCGCATCAAGACCGAGGTCCGGTCCCCGGACACAACCGCCGCAGAGACGCGCGAGGCGGAGATCGTCATCCGGGACCTGAACCTGAGCTACGGCGACAACCACGACCTGCACGACATCACCATGGACATGGAGGACCGCCGCGTCACCGCGCTCATCGGCCCCTCGGGGTGCGGCAAGTCGACGCTCCTGCGCTGCATCAACCGGATGAACGACCTCATCGACGACGTCAAGGTCTGGGGTACGCTGCACGTCAAGGGCCTCGATATCAACGCCCGCAGCACCGACGTGATCGAGGTGCGGCGGCAGGTGGGGATGGTGTTCCAGAAGTCGAACCCCTTCCCCAAGTCGATCTACGAGAACGTGGTCTACGGCCTCCGCATCGCGGGGATCAACGACAAGGCGACGCTCGACGACGCCTGCGAGCGGAGCCTGCGGGGGGCGGCGCTCTGGGACGAGGTGAAGGACCGCCTCGAGGAGAGCGGCCTCGGGCTCTCCGGGGGCCAGATGCAGCGGCTCTGCATCGCGCGGGCCATCGCGGTGGAGCCGGAGATCATCCTCATGGACGAGCCCTGCTCCGCGCTCGACCCCATCGCCACCCTGAAGATCGAGGAGCTCATCTACCAGCTCAAGGAGAAGTACACGATCGTCATCGTGACCCACAACCTGCAGCAGGCGGCGCGCGTGTCCGACCGCACCGCCTTCTTCTGGCTGGGGAGGCTCGTGGAGTACGGCCTCACCTCGGACATGTTCACGAGACCCAAGGACAAGCTCACTGAGGACTACATCACGGGCCGGTTCGGCTAGAGAGATGCCGGGAACCGAAATCGGTACGAGATACAGGTAGCGAATAGATGGAAAGACACCATTTCGAAGCAGAGCTGCAGACGCTCAAGAACCGCCTGCTCACGATGGGCGCGCTCGTGGAGGAGCGCGCCCACCAGGCGGTGAGGGCCCTCGTGAACCGCAGCCAGGAGCAGGCGGAGCAGATCATCGCCTCCGACAAGGAGGTGAACGACCTCCAGATCGACATCGACGACCGCTGCCTGAAGCTCCTCGCCACCCAGACCCCGCTCGCCAGCGACCTCCGGCTCATCACCTCCGCGATGAAGATCAACGCCGACCTGGAGAGGATCGGGGATCAGGCGGTCAACATCGCGGAGAACGTGCTGAAGCTCCTGCCCCAGCCGCCCCTGAAGCCCCTCATCGACATCCCGCGGATGGCGGAGATCGCCCAGCAGATGACGCGCGACGCGCTCGACTCCTTCGTGAAGCGCGACGTCGCCCTCGCGCGAGACGTGCTCCGGAGGGACGACGAGGTGGACAACCTGAAGGATCAGGTGTTCCGGGAGCTCCTCACCTACATGATGGCGGACCCGGGCACAATCCAGCGCGCGCTCGCCCTCATCCTCATCAGCCGGAACCTCGAGCGCATCGCCGACCACGCGACCAACATCGCGGAGGACGTGATCTTCCTGGTGGAGGCCAAGGACGTGCGGCACCACCACCTCGAGACGGAGGCCAAATGAAGGCGGATCGCGCCGTGCGACAGCTCGCCGCCCCGGTCCCCGCGGACAGCCGCCGCCGCGTCGTGCTCATCGAGGACGACCAGGACATCGCGGAGGCCATCGGCTACCAGCTGGAGAAGGTCGGGCTCGTGGTGAAGGTCGCGAAGACGGGGGAGGAGGGCTTGGAGGCCGTGCGCCGCGGCGCCGACCTCGTGCTCCTGGACCTGAACCTCCCAGGCATGGACGGCCTCGAGGTCTGCCGCATGCTGCGCAAGCAGCCCACGACGTCGCACGTGCCCATCATCATCGTCTCCGCGCGCGCGGACGAGGTGGACCGCGTGCTCGGCCTGGAGATGGGGGCGGACGACTACATGGTGAAGCCGTTCTCGCTGAAGGAGCTCGCCGCCCGCTGCAAGGTCGCGCTCCGCCGGGGCAACGGCGGAGGCGAGGCCCCGCAGGGCTACCGCGACGAGAACTTCGAGGTCGAGTACGACTCCTTCATCGTGCGCTACCACGGGCAGGAGATCAGGCTCACCCACAAGGAGTTCGAGCTCTTCCGCTACCTCGTGGAGCGCGCGGGGCGCGTGCTCACGCGCGAGCGGCTCCTCGAGCGCGTCTGGGGCTTCGAGAGCGACGTGGAAGCCCGCTCCATCGACGCCCACATCCGCCGCCTGCGCGTGAAGCTGGGTCCCGCCCGCGACCACATCGAGACCGTGGTCGGCCTGGGATACCGCTTCGTGAAGTAGCCGCGCGGGACCCGAGGCTGCGGCCGCCTCGCGGTCCCCCAGGCCACGTCGCGGACGGGTCTGCAGTCGCGCCCGACCCCCCCGTCAGCTACGATGTGCGCACTCGTCGTAGCGTCCGCGCGGGGGTCCCGGGACGGAATGGAGC
>JBKPBQ010000194.1:0-4471 GCA_046726955.1 Acidobacteriota bacterium | reverse complement strand
CCGAGTGCCACGAGCTGGCCGTCCGAGAAAAAGCCTACATCCGGTCGATCGCGCGCCTGGAGGCGACACTGCAGGACATGGCGCTCGATCGCGACGGTCTCGTCCGGGAGAGCGCGGCCCTGCGCCACACCCTCGACGCGGCACACGCGAGCATCGCGGGAAGGCTGGTCGCGTCCGCGCGCTCGGTGCTCGCTGGCGTCCTGCCCCCGGGCACACGCCGCCGGCGGGTCTTCACATCCGTCCTCGGACACGTCGCGAGCCGCCTGCCCGCCGGCTCCCGGTCGCGCAAGGTCCTCGACCCGAGAACGAGCTGACCTCTTTACCGCTTTTGATGGAGCTCGCGCCTCGGCGTAGACTTCCCTCGGGCGTGAGATGCACCCGCCGGTGGCGAGCGCCGATCGGCTCCTTCGTGTCGCGATCGCGGAAAGGCGCCTCGTGACGTTCTCGTTGGACGGGTTCCCGCGGATCGCGGAACCGCACGACTACGGCATCAAGGACGGGGAGGTCCGGCTCTTCTTCTATCAGAGGGGTGGCGCGAGTCGCTCGGGACGGCCCGTGGGATGGCGATGGGCTGCGCTGCCGAAGATCTCGGATCTTCGGATGCTCGACGATACCTTTGCAGGTCCGCGCCCTGTTCCGTCGGACCGTCACGTCCACTGGGACACGTTGATCGCGACGGTCTCGCCGCGTCCGGTGTCACCGCAGCCGTAGAGGGCGGGACTCCTGCTCCCCGTCCTCTTCTCGCTGGCGGTGTTCCTGAGCGCGGGGCTGCTGTTCCTCGTCCAGCCGATGGTCGCCCGCATGCTGCTGCCGCTCTTCGGTGGCGCGGCCGCCGTGTGGCAGACCTGCCTGGTGTTCTACCAGGGTGTCCTCCTGCTCGGCTATCTCTACGCCCACGCGCTCAGCCGGCGGCTGTCCCTCCCGCGGCAATGGCTGAGCCACGGAGCCCTCCTCCTTCTGGTGGTGCTCACCCTTCCGATCCAATTCGCACGCCACGCTACCCCCGCCGACTACGAGAGGCCCGTCTCCGCGCTCCTCTGGCGGCTCGGGGTCGGCGTGGGACCCGCCTTCTTCGCCTTGTCCGGCACCGGTGTCCTCCTGCAGGGCTGGTTCGGGCGGACCGACCACGCTTCCGCGCCCGACCCGTATTTCCTCTACGCGGCGAGCAACCTCGGCTCCGTGCTCGCCCTGCTTTCCTACCCCTTCGTCGTCGAGCCCACGCTCGGCCTCGCGGCCCAGGGCCGCGCCTGGACGTGGGGATACGCCATCCTCGTCGCGACGACCCTGGCCGCGGGCGCGCTCGTGCTCCGAACGAACGAGGCGCCCCCCGCTCCGGCCGCCCCGGGCCGCGCGCCGTCGTGGTCGACGCGGCTCGAGTGGACCGGGCTCGTCTTCGTTCCCACCAGCCTCATGATGGGCGTGAGCCTCTACCTCACGACCGACATCGCCCCTGTACCCCTGTTGTGGGTGGCGCCCCTCGGCCTCTACTTCCTCGCGTTCGTCCTCGCCTTCGCGCGGCTGCCCGCCTGGGTGGCCCGGACTGCGGGCGTGCTGGCCGGACCCACGATCATCATCCTGCTCTTCTTCCTCCTCTCGGAGATGCATCATCCGACCTGGTTCGCGTTCCTGCTCCACCTGGGCGCCCTGTTCCTCCTCTCGGTGACCTACCTCGGCCGGCTCGCGGCCACCCGGCCGCAGGCCGAGCACCTCACGACGTTCTACCTGTGCGTTTCCGTCGGCGGTGCCGCGGCCGGCATCTTCAATGCGCTCGTAGCCCCCCTGCTGTTCGCGACGGCCGCGGAGTACCTCTTGATGCTGCTCGTTGGTGTCGGCCTGTTGCATGCGGTGAGGCGCCTCCCGGGCGAAGCCCTCGGCCGACCGCATCCTCGAACCCTGGCGGTCGAAGCCGCCGCCGCCGCCGCCGTCGGCCTGCTGTGCGCCTGGCTCGTGTCGAGCCCGGTGCCCCTGGCCCGGGTGGACCTCACCGCCCTCGGCAGCGTCATCGGCTTCCCGCGCTGGCGGATCACCACCGCCCTGACCTACGCCGTGCCCGTCGGGCTGTGCTTCATTTTGTACCTCCTCGGGCGGGCGGCTGCCTTTGCCTTGTCCATCGCGGCTGTCGCGTGGATCTGCATCCACGACAACGACGCGGACCGCCGGATCGTCCGCCGCGAGCGGAGCTTCTTCGCCGTGCTCACGGTCGCCGATGATCCGGACGGGGATTGCCGGCACCTCGTGAATGGCCGGACTCCCCACGGTCGGCAGTTCCTCAAGCCGGGCGAACGCTCCACTCCCCTGGCCTTCTACGTCCAGGAGGGGCCGATCGGCGACGTGTTCCACGAGCTGCGGAGCCGCGGGCGCAACGACCCCGTCGCCGTCGTCGGGCTGGGCGCCGGCACCCTGGCGAGCTACGGCGAGCCCGCCCAGCGCATGACGTTCTACGAGATCGATCCGGCGGTAGCGCAGATCGCCCGAAACCCGGGTTTGTTCACCTACGTCAGCGACTCCCCGGCGTCCGTGGACGTCGTTCTCGGCGACGCCCGGCTGCGGCTCGCGGAGGCGACCCCCGGCGCCTACGGCCTCGTTGTGGTGGACGCCTTCAGCTCCGACGCGATCCCTACCCACCTGTTGACGCGCGAAGCCGTCCGTCTCTACCTCGACAAGCTCGCGCCGGGCGGCCTGATCGCGATCCACATCAGCAACCGCTACCTCGACCTCGCCGGCCTGGCGGCCAACCTCGCGGCCGATGCGGGCCTGGTGAGCCGGCTCAGGTGGTGGCGCGGAGGGGACGGTTGCGCACGGCTGACGACCACCTGGGTGGTCATGGCCCGCGAGGAGCGCGACCTTGGAGTGCTGGCCACCACCTGGGCCCCCGTCGCCATCCCCGAAGGGACGCCGCTCTGGACCGACGACTACTCGAACCTCGCCTCTCTCCTGAGGCTCGACTGAAGATGACGGGTGGGACCCCCTCACGTTCAGCGAGGTGGACGGCGCGCGCTGAATCCCGTTGCGTTCGCGCCGACCCGCGTGCTTGAATCGGCTTCTCGACCAAGACAAGGAGGACCCCATGACCGATCGGCACGAGGACGTTCCCCTGAGGTCCCTCATCCTGGTCCCCGCGATCATCACCCTGGCCGTCACGCTCCTGCGCCTCGTCGGCGAGCTCCTGCGCTGGTCGCCCACCTTCTTCAATAGAGAGGCGGGTGGCCCGGGCTCGATCGTGGGCATCGTCTGGCTGGTGCCCGTCTTCGGCATCTACTTCGCCTGGAAGCTCGTCCAGGCTGGTCACGGACCCGCGAGCCTGGGCCGCGCGATCGGGATCCCGGTGCTCGCGTTCCTCCTGATACCGGCCACGATCGCGGTGGCCCTGAAGATCGAACTCCCGTACCGCGTCGCCGTCCTCGGCGCGGGATCGATCGTGGCGATTCTCGTGGCCTTGCGCGCCTGGCCGGCGCTCGGCCGAACGCTCCTGGCCTACGCCTTCGCGGCGCGCATCCCCGTGGTCATGGTCATGCTCGTGGCCATCCTGGGCAACTGGGGAACGCACTACGAGCTGGGGCCTCCCGGCTTCCCGGAGATGTCCGCCTTGCCCAAGTGGTTCTGGATCGGCCTCCTCCCCCAGCCCACCTTCTGGATCGCCCTCACCGTGGCCATCGGGGGGTTCGTGGGAGGGCTGACCGCGCTCGCCACGGGTCGCCGGGCCGCTCCAGCAACGCTCAGCCCGGCGAGGTGATGCGCGACGACGACGTGACACGACGATTGTAGGCGGCGGGACGCCGCGCACGAACGCGCCCTCCGGCCGCTCCTACCCTGTCCAGACGAGGTCCCAGACGCACTCGGGAGCGCGGTCGAGCCGGCACGCGGTATGCTCGACCTTCAGGTCCGGCGCCGAGCGCTCGCCCACGAACTCGAAGAAGCCCGTGATGCGCGCGCAGCCGGCGCGGTCCGCGGTGAACTCCTGCAGGCGGATCCGCGCTCGGCCCTTTTCCACGTCGACGAGCAGCGTGCCGCGGTCGAAGATCCGTCCCCAGGCGGCCGGCGCAGCCCGAAGGATCGCCTGTGGGGTCATCGGGATCATCACGTATTTGTAGACGGTCCGCGTGCCGTAATCCGCGACGAAGCGCCCGGCGCGGCGCGCGAACTGCTCGAGCGGCTCGTTCTTCACCTCGGCCGCGACGGTCGTCAGTCGGTTCATCGCCGAGAACGGCACGCGCTCGCTGGCCGTGATCGATGGTGGCCGCGGCGAAGGAGACCGGGCGCATCGTGCAGGTCGGCTCGCAGCGCGTCAGCTCCGTGATCTGCACGAAGGCAAAGGAGCTGCTGTCGAAGGGCGTCGTGGGCGAGCTGACCCTCGTCGAGGGCTCGCTGCGCCGGAACGACCCCACCAGGGCGTGGCAGTACCCTCCTCCGCCGGGTCTGTCTCCGGAAACGCTCGATTGGGACACCTGGCAGAACGACGTCCCGAAGCGCC
>JBKPBQ010000193.1:0-10075 GCA_046726955.1 Acidobacteriota bacterium | reverse complement strand
ACCTCCGCCTCCGCTTTTCTCTGCTCGACTTCCCACTCCGCCTCCGCGAGGCGGAGCAGGCCGCGGACGCGGAGCGACACGATCCGCCAGTCGAGCGGCCGCTCGAGCACGTCGGCGATCCCGGCCACGACGGCCACTCCGACGTCGCGCCGGGCCGAGCACACCGCCACGACGGGCACGGCGCGCCGGTCCTCCCGTCGCACGGCGTCGCCCACGGCGCGGACGGCGTCCAGGCCCATCGCCATGTCCGCGAGAACGAGGTCCGGAAGTCGCTCGTCGAGCGAGGCGAGCGCGCGGGCCGCGTCCTCCACGGCGGCCACCTCGAGCCCCGCGCTGCCCAGCCATCGACCGGCCTCGCGAAGGCTCGCGGAGTCGAGACCGACGAGCAGCACCCGCCGTCCGGGAAGATCCGGCCCCCGGCCCGGGTCATTGACGGCGTCGCTCGCTACCGGCAGTGCTTGTAGTGTCACTTGACCTCGAAGTGCTGGGCTCTGACCGATCGTCCGCGGCGGCCGCGGCCTAGGGATCGCCGACGGGCGTGCCGAGCGCATCGACCGGGAAGTCGGAGTCCGGCCACAGCACGGCCTCCGACCACAGCGTGCAGTCCGGCCACGGCGTGCCCTCGGGCCAGAGGGCGGCGTCGGGCCAGAGGAGCGCGTTGGCGTCGAGGTCGGGCAGGCGCGCGCCGTCCGAGGAGAGGAGCTCCAGGCTCTCGTCCACGTCCAGCCAGAGCACCGCGTCGGCCCAGACCTTCGGCAGCGAGAACGCAGGGTTCCCCCAGAGGACGCCCGTGTTCTGGAAGTTGAGCCGTCCGCTCGCGGTCTCGGGACTCAGAGACGTGGAGGAGGGGTCGCCCGCGTCGATCTCGACGAAGACGAGCGGCGACGGGGCCTGCTGGACCTGGCCCGTGGCGTGGAGCGCGGCGACGATGTCGAGCGCGCCCGCGCCCGTGGCGAAGGGATCTCCGACCGTCGCCTTGCGCGCCGATAGCATGAGCCGCGCCTTGATCGTGGCCGGGGAGAGCGAGGGGTCCTGCTCGAGCAGGAGCGCCGCCGCTCCCGAGACCATCGGCGCGGCCATGCTCGTGCCCGACAGCTCGAAGTACTCCACGTCGTCGGGCCGCGTCGGGTCGCCGGCCCTCCGGTTTGTGGGCATGTCCTGGTCGAGCGTCGAGCCCGGGGCGCGGATGGACCAGATCTTGTTGCCAGGTGCGAGGAGGTCGGGCTTGGACGCCAGCTCGTAGCGCGTCGGACCTCGCGACGAGTACGTGGCCACCGTGTCGTCCTCGATGGACAGCGACTTGCGGTCGTTGAGCGCGCCCACCGTGATCACCTTGCGCGAGTTGCAGGGGCTGCTGATCGTGCCGTGGCCCTGCCGGCCGCCGTTGCCGGCGGAGCACACGACTACGATTCCCGCGTCCCAGAGCGCATCCACCGCCTGCACGAGCGGGTCGAACTGCGGCGGCTCGTAGACCGGGTGCCCGAGCGACAGGTTGAGGACGCGGATCCCGTACTGGTCCTTGTGGGCGAGCGCCCACTGCAGGCCGGCGAGCAGGCCGGAGGTCGTCCCGGTGCCGAGGCCGTCGAGAACGCGGATCGACACTAGGCTCGCCGCGGGCGCGATGCCGCGGAGGTTGCCGTCCTCCGAGTGGCCGCCGTTGCCGACCATGATGCCGGCCACGTGCGTCCCGTGGCCGTGGGGGTCGACGCTCCCCGCGGGCGCGAACGTCGGGTCGAGAGCCCCCACGAGATCGACGGAGGCCACGACTCCGGGGAGCTCGCTCCGCAGCGCCACTCCCGTGTCCACCTGCGCGATCGTGACTCCCGCGCCCCGGAAGGCGCTCTCCGGCTGGTACGACTCGGGCAGGCCGGCCGCGACCCGCGACGCCTCCAAGCCTGCCGCGGAGATGGCGGCGTCGACGGCCACGAACTCCACCGAGGGATCCTCGGCGAGCCGCTCCAGCCGGTTGCCCGGAACGCGAACGCTCGTCCACCGGGAGCGGTGACGCGCGCGGAGCCTTCCCCCGAAACGCGCGACCGCGGAGAGCTCGCGGGAGCCGGGCTCCTCCCGGAACCGCACGATCACGTCGACGTCGGCCGCGCCCCGCGCTCGTCCGCGGGCGCGCGCCTCGTCGCTGAGCTTGAACGCCCGGCGTTCGCGGCCGATCCGCTGGGCGGATGCCGGCGGGGTGACGGCCAGTGTGCAGAGGACGCCGAGGATGAGCGCGCGCCCCGCAGGACGCAAGGTCGAGTGTTCCATTCTGATCTCTAGCCGCCTTGACATAGCAACGCCGGTGCCAGGCCGCCCGGTTTGCGTCCTCGCTCGAGAACCCCATTCGGATCAGCGGATTGCCGCGAGCGCGACATGAGCGCCGGGGATTCGGCGCGGCGCGCCGCTCCGCCGAATCAGAATTCTGGCGCGCCGTTTTCGTGGAAGTGGCGGGGGCGCTCCGCCTTGCGGCGCATCAGCGTGGGCTCGGTGACGCCGAGCAGCGCGGAAGCGGTGCGCGCGTCACCCGGCGCCGCCGATTCGATCTCGGCGAGCAGGCAGGCTTGCACCCACTCGCACGTGTCGCCCTGGCCGCGTCGCGCCTGGATCACGTCTTCGAGCGCGCTCGAGACCGCCGGCCAGCGGTCGGAGCGAACGGCGAGCCCGGCCGCCTGCTGGCGCGTGGCGCGCCGCAGCTTCCGCCGGAACGTCGTCTCGGGCAGGCCCAGCAGGTCCGCGCCGCGCCGCGAGATCCCTCCCGAGAGGCGGTGGGCCGTCAGGACGAGGTCCGTGTCGAGCCACTTCCCGAGGGGCACGGGCGATCCGTGCTCCGCGAGCGAGGCCGCGATCTCCGCGGCGAGCGCCTCGCGCAACCGCAGCGCCGCCTTCGAAGGAGCCGCGCGCTCGGCCTCCGCCCGCGACGGCGGCGCGGCCAGAACCGGGAGCACGGGCGCGGTCGGGGCCTGGAATCCTTGAAGGTTGTCCACGTCCACTTCGGCGGCGTCGCAGAAGAGCACCGAGGTGAGGACGAGGTTCTGCAGCTCCCGCACGTTGCCGACCCAGGGATGTCTTTCCAGCGCCTCCTCCGCCCGAGCGGTGAAGTGGTGGGCGGGGCGGCGATAGAGGGCGGCGAACTGCTGCAGGAAGATGTTCGCGAGGTGGACGATGTCCGGCTTGCGCTCGCGGAGGGGCGGCACGTGCAGCCGAACCACGTTCAGGCGGTGGTAGAGGTCTTCGCGGAAGCGGCCCGCGGCCACCTTCGCGCGGAGATCGGCGTTGGTGGCGGCGATGATCCGCACGTCGACGCGCCGCGCGACGACACCTCCCACCGGCGTCAGCTGCTTTTCCTGCACGAAGCGCAGGAGCTTGCTCTGGAGGTCGAGCGGCAGGTCGCCGATCTCGTCCAGGAAGACGGTGGAGCCGTCGGCCTGGGCGAGGCGGCCCGGCTTGCGAGCGTGCGCTCCCGTGAAGGCACCCTTCTCGTGCCCGAAGAGCTCGCTCTCGATGAGCGTCGGCGAGATGGCCCCGCAGTCCACCACCACCACTGGCTTGTCGTGGCGGTCGCTCAGCTCGTGGACGGTGTGGGCGAGCATCTCCTTGCCCGTGCCGCTCTCTCCCGTGATGAGGACGGTGGCGTCCGTGCGCGCCACCTTGCGGGCGATGTGCAGCAGCGCCTCCATGGCCACCGAGCGATAGGCGAGCCGCGAGCCGTGGACGACGCGCCGCAGGTCGGTGACCTCCTCTTCCAGCTGCTCTCTCTCCTTCCGCTGGCGCTCGCGATCGCGCCCGATGAGCCGCACCCGGTCGAGGGCGACCGCCATCTCGGAGGCGAGGGCGTCGAGGAACCTCCGGTCCGAGCCTTCGAAGGAGACGACGGCGGGCTCGCCCTCGAGCACGATGCCCCCGAGGCGGCGCTCCTGGAGGACGAGGGGTAGAGCGAAGAGCGAGAGCTCCCCCGGAGTCTTGCCGGCTTCGGCCACGAAGTTGCCTTCGCGGCACGCCCGCTCCACGAGCTCCACGTCCCGCGGGCCGAGGCGGAATGCCTGCACGCCGTCCTCTCCGCGCTCCAGGCCTCCGAGCAGCTCGAGAGCACCGCTCGTCGAGCGCTCGACGACACCCACCCGCCGCGCGTGCAGCGCCTCCAGCAGCCGCTCGGCGAACTGCCGGGCCAGCTCGGCGGGATCCGTGGAGGACGCCACGACCGCCACGGAGTCCATGAGGAGCTTCATGTTGCGATAGTCCTTGGACTTGTCCCCCGTGAAGATCCCCTGCAGCCGATCCAGGCTGCGCACGTGCTCGACCTCCGTCCCCTTCTCCCAGACCCGCACCGCGCCGGAGCTCGAGCGCTTGGCCGCGCTCAGCGCCTGGTCGGCGCGCCGGATCAGCTCCTGCACGTCGACCGTCTCGCCCGCCTCGGCGGCCGCGAGTCCCGCGCTGAACTCGAGGTGCAGGATCCCGGCGTGGTACCGGTGATCGCTCAGCCGACGCAGCACGTTCTCCGCCACCCTCCGGCCTTCCTCCACGGTCGTGTCGAGGAGGATGACGGAGAAGATGGCCCCGCCGTAGCGCGCGATGTGGTCGTGCGTGCGCAGCCCGCCCCGCAGCACCGTCGCGACCTCGCGCAGGACCTGGTCTCCCGCCCGACGATCGAGCCGGTCGTTGACCCAGCCGAAGTCGTCCGGCCCGAGGAGGAGGAGCACGGCCGGGCGCGAGCGCTCGCGGACGTGCGCGAGCGCGGTTTCGAGCGCGGCCTGGAAGTTCGAGCGCTCCGGCAGCTCGGTGACCTCGTCGAAGACGAGCCGGGAGACGCTGCGGGCGTGGTCCGCGAAGGCGGCGGCGAGCGCGAAGAACCCCTTCCACCAGCTCTCGTCGCGCACCGCGGCGGTGGCGGCGGTGAGCCAGGGCCGATCGCGGCCTCCTTCGCCGCCGTCGGGCGCGAAGCGCAGGCCCACCCAGGCCGCTCGCTCCCCCCGCTCGCCGTCGCGCTTGCGCCGCTCCGGGCTCGCCGCTTCGTCCTCGCCTCGCGACGTCGCCCAGCGAAGCGGGATGCGGTAGAGCAGGCCCTCGTCGTCGCTGCGCACCAGGCAGCCGTTGCCCGTCGAGGCATCGCCGGCGAACCGGCGATGCAGCTCGGCCGCCGCCTCGGCGTCCTCGAGCTCGGCGAGCGGGCTGAGGATGCCGTCGTGCACGAGGACGTCGCGCCCGCCGCTGACGGCCGGCGGGACGTAGAGCGAGACGGAGGCCGCTCCCGTCAGGCGTGCGAGGAGGCCCAGGTAGGACTGAAGGATCTCGCCGGCTTCGCTCATCCGTTCAAGACCCCAGCAGCATCCCGCGCTCGCGGGCGAGTGCCTGTGGGCCGTTCGCCCGGAGGTCCAAGGTCCGTGCCACCCGGGAGCAGTGCCGATACGCTTGAGCCGCGCGGGTTTACGTGCGAGCGGACGCCGTTCCTTTCCGGTCGGAACGGGGCTGCTGTCCGTGTTTCGGACAGCAGCCGCTATCGACTCGGGGACGGTGTCGGCTTCGGCGTGGGCGTCGCTTTCGGCGTCGGCTTGGGAGCCGGCGACGGTGCGGGCTTCGGCGTCGGCGAGGCGCCCGTCTTCGGCGGCTCGCTCGATGGTGAAGGCGACGGAGACGGCGGCAGGGGCGTCGTCGCCGCGGGAGAGGGCGTGGGCCCCGCCGGGGGGCTCGGAGAGACCGGAGCCGGCGCCACCGGCGTCGATCCCGGCGACGGAGGCAGCGGCGTCGCCGGCGTCGCCACCTCGGGGAACGGCGGGTGCGTGATGACGCCCGCGTCGACCGTCTTGCCGGTCCGGCTGATCGCCTGGAAGGAGAGCTCGGTGCCCGCGATCTCGGCGAGCAGGAAGCTGTAGTCGGTGTCGAAGCCGGCCTCCGTGAGGCCCGTCTTCTTGTCGATGTCGCCCACGCGCAGGGAGCCACCGGCCCCCACCACGAAATGGTAGATGCCGTTCTGCGGCTTGATCCGCTCGTAGAAGTGGTCGTGGCCGGCGAAGACGACGTTCACCCCGTTGTCGACGAAGATCGGCTCGAGCCGGGCGCGGAGGTCGAGCGACGACCCGTGCTTCTTGCCCGATGAGTACAAGGGGTGGTGGAAGAAGGCGATCTTCCACTCCGACTTCGATTTCTTCAGCTCCGACTCCAGCCAGTCGAGCTGCGGCTTGTCCATGTAGTTGCTGTCCAGGACGAAGAAGCGCACGCCGGTGCCCCCGCCCAGGCCGCCGCCGATCCGGAACGTGTAGTAGCGCTGCCCTCCCATGTTCCAGTCCTTGTAGTTCACCTGCGTGGGGTTGTCGTGGTTGCCGAGCGCCGCGTAGAACTTGACCTTTGCGGCGAGCAGCGCGGCGTAGGGCGCCTCGAACCGCGAGCGGAACGCATCCGGGTTGCTCGAGCCGCCGTAGAGGTTGTCGCCGACCATGATCACGAAGTCGAAGGGAAACTTCTCGTGGAAGGCCATCATCTGCTTGCCGACGTCGAACTGGGCGGTGCTCGCCGTGCCGGTGTCTCCCATGACGGCGAAGCGCACGGAGCCGTCCTTCTTGGGCAGCCGCAGCTCCTGTCCGCGGGCGTCGGCAACGGCGAGAAGGACGAGGGCGGCGGCCAGCCCCGCCGCTCGTATGGTCTGATGCATGGGTCGCATGCCGTCACCTCGGCATCGTGGGGTCCGACACCACGTCGGGAATGAAGTCCAGGATCACGTTGGCCTCGGTGTCGCGCAGGATGAGCGTGCGGCCGACGAAGCGGTAGCGCACCTCCTCGGGCAGGAGGGGCAGCTTGAGCAGCAGCCCCGGAGGGACGGAGGAGAAGGGGGCCGCGTCCGGGTACACGGCGTTGACCGCCAGTCGTACGGCGGGGTAGGTCTCCTGCGTCGGGTCCTGCGGCCTCGGGTTTCCCTCGAGCTTGGGGTTGCCGGACCGGATCTCCTTCAGGAGCGCCGGGCCGTCCGGCCCCGTGAACTCCCGGTGGAGTGTCCGGCGAATCGCCGCCTCCACCTCGGGCTTGAAGATGTTTCCCCGCTTCTTCCCCTTCCGGTACGCGACGATCGCCTGCGTGAGCGCCCGCTGGCGGGTGGTAAGCTCCTGCGGCGTCGACTTCGGCGTCACGGTGGGGACCTGGGTGAGCGCGGACTTTCGGAGCTTCACGTACTCCTGGATCTCCTCGCGGAACTTCTCGAGCGTCTCCGCATCCATCTCAACCGTCTGCGGGGGGACGAGGGAAGGCTTGGGATTCCGATTGCAGCCGCCGGCCAGGAGGCACGACAGGACGACGCAGGACGCCGCGAAACGCTCTCGCATCATCGCCTCACCTCGGGACAGTTCTGGGGACGGGCCAACGACACCCGTCTCGGTCCTAAGCAAGAGGCGTTCCGTCTGGCGTCGAGTGCGATCGCCTCTCCGCCAGGCGAACGCCGGAGCCTGCCTCTCGCTGGCACGAGGCTTGCTCCGTAGGAATTTCGTGAAGCCGGTGAAAACCGCGCTGCTGCTAGCGGGCGTGTGCGCGATCGCCTCGCTGACGCCGGGGTGCGCGCGCCGGAAAAGCCACCTCCCGCCTTCGCGCGAGATCGCCGCGGCCCTCGAGTCGCGGCTCGAATCGACCGCACCTCCGGACTACGTCGAAAAGGACGAGGGGGGACTCCGCCTCTGGAACGACGTGCGACGTTTCTACGCTTCGCGCGGAGCGGAGCCCGCCTGGCTGGGCACACCGGGCGGGGACCAGAAGGCCGCGGAGATCGTCCGCCTGGCCGCCGAGGCTCCGCAGGAAGGGCTCGAGGCCGTCGACTACGATCCCGGCCCCGCGTCCGGCGTCGTCGAGCGCACGTCAGGCGCGGCCGTGACGTCCGCGGAAGCGGCGGACGCCGACTTGCGCCTGAGCTGCGTCCTCGCGAAGTACGTCCGCGACCTCGCGATGGGGCGAGTGGCTCCCCGCGAGCTCGACCGCGGGTGGGTCGGGGAGCAGACGAGCGTCGACCTCCCCGCGTCCCTCGCCTCGGCGGCGTCGAAGGGCGTCCGCCCCGCCGTCGAGGCCCAGAAGCCGCGCCACGAGCAGTACGCGCGGCTCGAGCGCGCGCTCGCGCAGTACCGCGCGATCGCCGCCCGCGGGGGGTGGCCGACGACGCTGCACGCGGAGGGCACGTTGCGGCGCGGAGACCGCAGCCCCGAGGTGAGCGTCCTCCGGGCCCGGCTGCGCGCGACCGGCGACCTCCCCGATTCTACGCTCCTTCCCTTCCAGGCCGCCGACCGCTACGACGACGCCGTGGCCGCCGGCGTGTCCGCGTTCGAGCGGCGGGAAGGGCTCGAGTCCGACGGCGTCCTCGACGCGAAGGCGATCGCGGCCTTGAACGTGCCCGTCGAGCAGCGGATCCGGCAGATCGAGCTGAACCTCGAGCGGTGGCGGTGGCTGCCGCTCGAGCTGGGGTCCCGCTACGTCATGGTCAATACACCGACGTTCGAGCTCGAGGCCTTCGACGGGGGCAAGCGCGCGCTGCACATGCGCGTCGCCGCGGGGACCCGCCACCACCCGACGCCGATCTTCAGCGCGCCCATGACGGAAGTCGTGTTCAGCCCGTACTGGAACATTCCCCCGCGGATCGCGCGCGAGGAGTGGATCCCCGAAGTCGTGCGCGACCCGGAGTACCTGCGGGAGAACGGGCTCGAGATCGTCAAGGGCGACCGCGTCCTGGAGCCGCGCGAGGTCGACTGGCGGGACACGGACCTCCGGCTGCGCCAGCGGCCCGGCGCCGCCAACCTCCTCGGCCTCGTCGCCTTCCGGTTCCCGAACCGCTTCGACGTCTACCTCCACGACACGCCCTTCGACAGCGAGTTCCACCGGGCGGCACGCGCCCTCAGCCACGGCTGCGTGCGGCTCGAGGAGCCCGAGCCGCTCGCGGAGTGGGTGCTCCGTGGTCAGGACGAGTGGACGAGGAAGCGCATCGAGGAGGCGATGCACGGCGGTGTCGAGCGGACGGTCCGGCTCGAGCACCCCATCCCCGTCCACATCGTCTACCAGACGGTCTGGGTGGGCGACGACGGCTCCGTCCGCTTCGCCGAGGACCTGTACGGGCACGACGCGAACCAGCTGGCGATCCTGGCGCGCAAGGAAGGTCCGGAGCGACGAGCGGACAAGCGCGCTTCCACCGCCTCCCCGGAGGGACGATGAAGCCCCGCACGCTCGCGCGCGAGAAGCTCCCACCCACGCAGCCGGATGCACCCGGTCCGCCGTCGGGATCCGCCGAACGGTACGCTTACTGCTTCGGCCCGATGATCGGCCCGTCTCCGACCACGAAGTACCCCGCCGGCGCCGCCCCGTGGACGGAGCAGTACGACTGCGCCGCCGCGGTCTGCAGGTCGATCGACTGCATCGCGGCCCCGTCGCGGGAGTGCGCGACTCCGACGGTGCAGCAGGCGAAGCCGGTGTTCCCGGACCCGTCCGTCGCCTTCGCGATGTCGAGGTAGACGCGGCCATCGGCGTCGCCCCTCCGCTCCGACCGCAGCCGGAGCGTCCCGGGAGCGATGTCCTTGGCGTCGGGTGAGAAGTTGCCGTCACCCGTCGGCATCTCGTCGTCCTCGTCGCCGAAGACCCGCACGGTGATCGGCAGCGCTCCCGGGCAGTTGTCGGTCGCGCTCGCCGTGAGCCCCACGTTGACGAGGTTGTGGTTGGGCGGCCAGAGGCGGGACGTCTCCACGGCACAGGAGAGCTTCGGGGGCTCGGTGTCGAGCACGGTGACGGAGAAGGAGCAGCTCGACGCGTTGCTCGACGCGTCGCTCACCGAGCAGCTCACCCCCGTCGTCCCCTTCGGGAACACCGACCCCGAGGGCGGCGCGCACACCGCCGCGCCCGTCCCCGGGCAGTTGTCGGTCACCGTCGGCGCCGCGTAGCTGACGACGGCCGAGCAGAGTCCCGGATCGTTGGGGGACGTCAGGTTGGCCGGACAGGTGATGGTGGGCGCCTGCGTGTCGTTCACCGTCACGCTCAGGCTGCAGCTGTCCTCGGACTGCGTCTGGCAGGCGACCGGTGTCGTGCCCACCGGGAAGAACGAACCCGTCGGCGGGGTGCAGGTGACCGTCCCGCAGGT
>JBKPBQ010000192.1:0-6184 GCA_046726955.1 Acidobacteriota bacterium | reverse complement strand
GCCCGACCGCATGCACCACTACCCGCGCCAGCTCTCGGGCGGGCAGGAGCAGCGGGTGGCGATCGCGCGCGCGATCGTGGCCGACCCCTCGTTCCTCCTCTGCGACGAGCCCACGGGCGACCTCGATCGCAAGGCGGCCGAGGAGATCCTGGACCTGCTGTCGCTCCTCGTCTCCGAGAAGAAGACGACGATCCTGATGGTGACGCACGACCCCCGGGCCGCGGAGCGGGCGAGCGCGCTGCTCCACCTCGACAAGGGCGTGCTCGTCGAGGCCGCGGAGAAGCGTGAGGCGCGCGTCCCCCAGGGAGCGGCGGTATGAAGTTCCTCCCCCTGCTCCTCGCCAACCTCTTCCGCAAGAAGATCCGCACGACGCTCACGATCGGGTCCTTCTTCGTCGCCCTCGCCCTCTTCGCGCTCCTCGCCGCGCTCCGCGCCGGCTTCAACCAGGGCGTCGACGTGGCGGGCGCGGACCGGCTCGTGGTGCTGGGGCGCACCGGGCTCATCCAGCCCCTGCCCATGCCCTACTACCCGCGCCTCAAGCGCATCCCCGGCGTGAAGGACGTGACGCACGCCACCTGGTTCGGAGGGATCTACAAGGACGACGCGAGCAACTTCTTCCCGCAGTTCGCGGTGGACCCGGACTCCTGGCTCGCCATGTACCCCGAATACATCGTCGACCCCGCGCAGTGGAGCGCGTTCAAGGAGGACCGGCAGGGGGTGATGATCGGCCGCAAGCTCGCCGAGCGCTTCGACTGGAAGATCGGGGACCGCATCCCCCTGAAGTCTCCCGGCTACTTCGGTGGCAACCGCTGGGAGTTCAACATCCGGGGGATCTACAAGGGCAGCCGGCGCCAGGACGACGAGACGCAGTTCTGGATGCAGCGCGACTACCTGTACGAGAACGGGCCCGAGTACTGGAAGGGGCTCGTGGGGTGGTACGTGGTGCGAGCGGTCGACCCCGAGGCCGCTCCCGCGGTCATGAAGTCGATCGACGCTGAGTTCGCGAACTCGACCTCCGAGACGCGCACCCAGACGGAGTCGGCCTTCGCCGCGGGCTTCGCGAAGCAGATGGGCAACATCGAGTTCCTCATCCGGATCATCGGGTTCATCGTCTTCTTCACGCTGCTCACGGTGACCGGAAACACGATGGCGATCTCGGTCCGAGAGCGCACGAGCGAGCTCGGCGTGCTGAAGGCCCTCGGCTACTCCGACCTCTTCGTGCTCGGCCTCGTGCTCGCGGAGTCGCTGCTCATCGCGGGAGTGGGGGGCGGGCTTGGCCTCCTCGCCGGGTACTTCATCACGGGCACGGACATCACGAAGGGCCTGATCCTGCTCTACCTGCCCCCGAGCGCGATCGCGGCCGGAGCGGCGGCCGCCTTCGCCACGGGCATCCTCTCCGGCCTGCTTCCCGCGCTCTCCGCCATGCGCTTGACCGTCGTGAACGCCCTCCGGAGGGTCTGACCGTGGCCATCCCCGTCGCCTACAACCTCCAGAGCACCCGCGAGCGGTGGACGTCCTCCGTGGCCGCTGTGCTCGGCATCGCGGGCACGGTGGCCGTCTTCGTGGCCATGCTCGCCCTGGCCCGCGGCTTCAAGGCGACGCTCACCTCCTCCGGCCGCCCCGAGAACGTGATCATCCAGCGGGCGGGCTCGGACACGGAGATGACGAGCTTCATCACCGCGAACGACGTGCGGATCGTCGAGGAAGCGCCCCAGGTCGCGCACGACGCGTCGGGGCCGCTCCTCAGCCCGGAGATGGTGGTCATCGCCACGCTGCCCCTGCGCAGCACCGGGACGGACGCCAACGTCCAGGTGCGCGGGGTCACTCCCCGAGTCCACGGCGTGCGTCCCCAGGTGCAGCTGGTCGAGGGGCGCTTCCTCACGCCCGGGCTCGCGGAAGCAGTGGTGGGCAAGGGCGCGCGGGCCGCCTACGCGGGCCTCGATCTCGGATCGACGGTGAGGATCGGGGCGGGGACCTGGACGATCGTCGGAGTCTTCGACGGCAAGGGGACGGCCTACGACTCCGAGGTGTGGGCGGACAACACCGTGCTCGCCGGCTTCTACCAGCGCCCTGCGAACTCTTACCAGGCGGCCACGGTGCGCCTCAATTCGCCGGACGACTTCGAGGCCTTCGAGGCGACACTCCTGGGCGACAAGAGGCTCACACTGAAGGCCGTGCGCGAGAAGGAGTACTACGAGAACCAGTCCCGGCTCGTGCACACGCTCATCATGGGCGTGGGCATGCTGATCGCCGGTGTGATGGGCCTGGGTGCCATCTTCGGCGCCCTCAACACGATGTACTCCGCCGTCTCCGAGCGCTCGCGGGAGATTGCAGTGCTCCGGGCGATCGGCTTCGGCGGAGGCAGCATCGTGATGTCCTTCTTCGTGGAGTCGCTCATCGTCGCCTTCGTGGGGGGAATCGTGGGCTGTCTCGCCGTCCTGCCCGTCAACGGGCTGACTACGGGCACGATCAACTGGCAGACCTTCTCCCACCTCGCCTTCGCCTTCACCGTGACCCCGGCGCTCCTGGGCCTGGGGATGGTCTTCGCGCTCGTCATGGGCGCGGTGGGAGGCCTGCCTCCGGCCATCCGCGCCGCCAGGGCCAACGTGGCGCGGACGCTGCGGGCTCTGTAGAGCACCGCCCGGGGCGGGCGCCGTTCCCGTCGGGTCCCGCAACCCTCACTCCCGGATCACCGCGAGGTCCCAGGGGGCGAGGGTCAGGCGCTCCGCGCCCGCAACAGGCCGCTGCGACAGAAGCTCTGTCGCCGCGCCGTGCGTGTACGAGAACGACTGGGGCACGCCGGAGAAGTTGAGGTAGAAGCGCAGGGACTTCCCGTCACGCGCCACCGTCTGCCGCGCGCGGACGTTCGCCGGCAGCCCAGCCTCCGGGACGATCCCCGCCTGCTTCAGTACGTCGGCGACGACTCGCTGCTGAAGCGCGTCCGAGAGGATGGAGCCCTGGTAGGTAACCGTGCCCTTCCCGAAGGCGTTGCGGGTGAGCGCCGGGTACTTCCCGAAGAAGGGGTGATCGTAGAAGGCGAGCGGCTTCGCCGTCTCGGGCAGCACCATGTCGATCCACACGGACGCCTCGTTCTGGTCGCCGACGCCGAAGGGATCGCCCTTCAGCGGCAGCGGCTGCTTGAGACTCGAGAACTCCTGGTACGAGATGCCGGCGGCCTCGCGCAGCGGACCCGGCGCGCGCGTCCAGCGCACGGTGTTCCACTCGTTCGTGAAGCCGCTCTTGAGCGTCAGCAGCACGTGACCGCCGGCTTTCGCGAAGTCGGCGATCTGCCGCAGCAGCGCATCGCTCGCCACGTAGAGCGGCGGGACGACGAGCACGTCATAGCCGGCGAAGTCCGGCTCCTCGGCGAACACGAAGTCGACGCCGACGTTCAGGCGGTAGAGCGCCCGGTGGAGCTGGTCCTCGACATTGGTGTAGTTCGCCGTCGCCCGTCCGCGCTCGTCCTTGCCCGCCTCCGCGATGGGCATGAACTGCAGCCCCCAGTACGAATCGATGCTGTGGAGGATGGCCACGCGGTTCTTCGGCATCATCCCGGCGAGCTGCGGGCCGAGACGTTTCAGCTCCGCGCCGATGCGGGTGGCTTCCTCGTAAACCCGGTTCGGCTCCAGGTCGTGCCCGAGCAGCCCCTTCCAGTACGTCTCCTGCCCGTAGTGGAGCGAGTGCCAGTGCCAGTACTCGACCATGCGGGCGCCGCTCGCCACGTGGGCCCAGGCCTGGAGGCGCAGCTGCCCGTCGTACGGCGGGAACTGGCCCTTCGCGTCCCACCCGGTCGTCTGCGCGTTCGTCTCGGTGACGAAGTAGGGCGCGCGCTTCATCGAGCGCGTGAAGTCGCCCATGAAGCTGATCCACCAGCCGTCGAGGTCGTCCTGCGTCGCGTGGTACGGGTTGATGGACGCTATGTCGAGGACCCTCGAGATCGCCTGGGAGTCGACGGCGTAGCGTGTGGCACCGTGGAAGTCCTGGGTCACCCACTGGCGCGCGGGGGCGTACTCCCGCACCAGGCCTGCCTGCCAGGAGAGGAAGTCGGTCACGAGCGAGCGCTGGTAGCGTTCCCACTCGAGCTTCCAGCCGGGGTTCAGGATCCCGTCGCGCGGCGGCAGCTCGTCCCAGCTCCCGAGGAGCTGGCCCCAGTAGACGAGCCCCCAGGCCTGGTTGAGGGCGTCCACCGATCCGAATTTCTTCTTCAGCCATTCCTTGAAGCCGGCCTGCACGCTCGGCCCGGCTGTGCCGTAGGCGCCCGTCTCGTTGTCGATCTGCCAGCCCACGACACCGGGGTGCTTGGCGTAGCGCTCGGCGATCTTGCGGATCACGCGTTCGCAGTACTGGCGGTAGACCGGATGCGTGATGTCCATGTTCTGCCGTGGGCCGTAGAACTGCCACGCCTGGCGCACCTGTCCCAGCGGGATCACCATGATCTCGGGGTGCTTCGCGTAGAGCCAGGGCGGGACCGAGTAGGTGGGCGTGCCCATCACCACCTGGATCCCGGCCGCGTGCATCGCGTCGACCACGCGGTCCATCCACGCGAACCGGAACTCGCCCTCACGCGGCTCCCAGGACGTCCACGTCGACTCCCCGACGCGGACGACGGTGATCCCTGCCCGCTTCATCAGCTCGACGTCCTTCTCGAGCCGCTCGTACGGCATGTACTCGTGGTAATAGGCGGCGCCGTAGAGGACGGTGCCGGGTGTCAGAGCCGGGCGCGTCACGACCTCGGCGGCGGGGGTGGCGGCGTTTGCGAGACCGCAGAACAGGGCGAACACCCAAAGAGGCGCGAGCCGTCCCAGAGCGACGAGCCTTGCAGGAGAGGCCGGGCGAGCCATGGGCACACCTCCAGTTGTCGCCGGAAGTCTAACCCCGGTGTGAAACCATGGGTCCTGGCACGGGAGACAAATCGGAGACCTGGCGTCAGCCGAGCGCTCCCGCTGAGATCAGGTGACGCGGGGCCCGGCCGCAGAGCCGCGTCTCAAGAGGAGACCAGGCGCTGCTTCGGCATCTCGCGCGCCCGGCGGTACACCTCGAGCGTCTCCTTCAGGTGAGCTTCCGCCCGGAAGCCCTCGAGCCGCTCGGTGTGCTCACCCACGAGCTGCGGTCGAAACGATGCACCCCTTCCAGAACGAGCTCTCGCGCGCCCTGCCCTCTGCGCTCGTCCACGACCTCGCCGTTGAGGATGAGCTGCAGCACCTCCAGCTCACCGCGCGATCGAGCCCGGGCCCGAAGCCGGCGCTCCTCGCCCCGCCGAATCTCGATCCGATCGCCCGGCCCATACCTTCCGTCGACGCGGTCGTAGTAGACGGGTGTCGCCTTGACCCCGTTGGCGGAGCCGGCCGACGACGGGAGCGAGATCCCCGAGTTCAGGATGCGGTAGTGGAGGTCCATCATCCAGAGTGCGAAGCCGCGGTTTCCCGTGTAGCCGAACTCGATCGGCCAGTGCGACCACAGCGCGAGGTCCGTAATGCTCGTACCCGTCGAATGGGAGCGGCAACTCCCTGCCGAGCAGAATGACACCCGTAGGCCGGGAACCCTAGCATCGCCCAGCCCGCCTTCACGCGATCGAGGTCCTTCACCGCCCAGTGGACGCTCGTGACCGTCCGTTACATCTCCGGAAGTTGGGCGCGCGCGGGGTCGGCGAGCGCGAGAGCGAAGAGACCGAAGGCGAGAGGTCTCATGTTCCCTCCCGGTGCCCGCGGAGACCGAGGTCGACGCGATGGCGTCGAACTCCGCACGGGCCGCACTCCGTCGGGGCCGAACCTCGACGTCCGGCGAGCGGCGCGACCATAGCACGCGGGCGCCGCTGTCAACCGCAGGCATAACAGTGTCTAGAGCCCTCGGCTCCCGCCACAGGGTCGCGCTGCGGCAGACGGCTCACTACCGCGGCCTCAGCTTTTCGGCGCGCCAGCCCAGCACTTCGGCGGCGAAGATCGAGCCGTCCCCGCCGACGGCGATTTCATGCGGATCGAAGTGGGGTCCCTGGTCGGGAGGGGGCCCCGTGAACGCACCAACCACCCTGCCCTCGGGATCGATCTTCAGGATCCGGCCTGCGATCGCGTCGGCCATGTAGAGGGAGTGATCCGGATTGACGACCAGGCCAAAGGGGTGTCCCAGCCTCCATTGCCGCAGGAAGCGGCCACTCCTGTCGAAGACCTGGATCCGAGCATTCTCCCGG
>JBKPBQ010000191.1:0-4782 GCA_046726955.1 Acidobacteriota bacterium | reverse complement strand
CCCCCGTCGGGAATCGCCGCCCCGGTCAAGCCGGCGCCCGCCATCGACCCCGACGCGACGCCGCCGACGGGAATCGCGCGCATCCGCCGGCCCGCTCCGGCCGAAGAGCCGCTCGCCCTCGCCGACGTCTTCGCACGCGAGGAGCGCGTGGCGACAGCGGTCCCCATACCCGCCGTGCCCCCTCCGGCTCCCGCGCCACCGCCACCGCCCGCGCCGGTACCCATGCCCGTCTCGGTCGCGCCTCCGCCGCCGGCTCCAGCACCCGCGCCCGCGCCGGTGGTCGCTCGGCCGACGGCTCCCGCGGCGTCGGGGCCCGTTAGCTCGCCCGGGACCTCCGCCCGGATGGCCAGGCCCGTCTTCACGACGCCCCCGCAGGATTTCGTCGAGGATCCCGACCCTCAGGGTGAGGGGCTGAAGTCGAACGAGTGGGTGTACCTCCTGGAGGGAAGGCAGCGCGGACCGATCGACTTCGACGACCTCATCGACCTCATCCTCACGTCGCTCCCCGAGTCCACGAAGGTCTGGCGCCCGGGGCTGCCCGGCTGGACCGCGGCCAACGCGTGGCCGCAGATCGCCGAGCACATCCCTCCGCCGCTCCCCCACGTCGGAGCGGAGGACGACTTCCCGGACTTCAACACGGTCCCCGAGATGCTCCGCACCGTGCTCATCGCCGACGAGGACGCGGCCTTCCGCAAGTTCATGGCCATGCCCCTCGCCGCCCAGGGCTTCACGATCTGGGAGGCGCTCGACGGCCCGGAGGCCTGGAACTTCGCGGTGGAGCACCGCCCGTGGCTCATCCTGGCGGACAGCGGCCTGCCCGAGATGGACGGCTTCGAGTTCTGCCGGCGCGTGCGCGCGCACTCCCTCATCAGCCACACGCCGTTCCTCTTCGTCTCGAAGTCCGACACCTACAAGGAGCGCTCGCGCGCCCAGCAGGTGGGGTCCGACGAGTTCCTCACGAAGCAGACGCCGATCCGCGAGCTGCTCATGCGCATCCAGCTCGTGATGACGCGCTACTCCGACCTCGGCGCAGTGGGCCGGCAGGGCGGGCGCGCGGACGACGGCGCGTCCCTGGGCGGAGGCGCGCTCGAAGGACGCCTCGAGGTGTTCGGCACGCCGGGCGTCCTCCAGATCTGCAACCAGGGGCGGCTCACCGGGATCTTCACCGCCCGCGCCGAGGAGAAGAACCTCGCCTCGGTGTTCGGCTTCCGCGACGGCGAGATCATCTCCGCGACCGCGGGCGACCAGAAGGGCCCGGAGGCCGTCTACGCCTTCCTCAGCTGGACGAGCGGCTCGTTCAAGTTCGCCCCGGGCGACCCCGGCGAGGGCAACCCCATCGCCGCGAGCGTCGAGCACCTGCTGCTCGAGGGCTGCCGTCTGCTCGACGAGTCGCGCCGCGACGAAGCCTAGGCCTCAGCGCCGGCCCCACATCCGTCGCACCGCGTTCACCGCCCGCGCGCCCGCGTAGGCGAGCTGGAAGGGCAGACGCGGGAGCTCGTTGAAGGGCGCGCCGAGTCCCATCGTGGCCAGGAGCGGGTTCGGCCAGTGGCGCGGCAGCTCGCGCAGCGTCGCCACGGGCAGCTTCAGGTACTGCTCGATGTTGCGGCGGCGGACCGAGCCCTTCCCCCACTGCCGGAGCACCGCCGGCTCGAGCCAGGCCGGAACGGCGCGGCCGACCATCTCCGGGGGCGCTCCTCCGAGGTCCGCGCCGAGGACCCGCGCCGCGAGGGAGAGCGCGCACGTAATCGCCTCCGACCGGCGCGCCTCGCCCTTCCGGAAGTAATCCCAGTCGAAGTCGCGCGGCCGGCCTTCCACGAGCGCGGCCACGTCGCAGAGCCAGAGCGGCCGCTCGAGGCCGTGGCGCAGCGCGTGGAGGCTCACGAGCCGAAGGTGGTCCTCGGGGCCGAACGTCCGCACGTCCACTCCCCCGAGCGACGCCGTCCGTGATCGCGCGAGGACGCCGGCGGGATCCCGATCGTCGAGGTCCGGCCAGCCGGAGTGGAGGTCCACGGAGAGCGGAGCCGCCCCCTCGACGCGCAGCGCGGCCGCGGCCGCGGCGTACCCGTCCGGGAGGACGAACAGGTCGATGTCGCCGTAGGGACGCAGGCCGCTCTCGGGATAGTGGCGGGCCACGGCCCAGCCCTTGCCGAGCACCGGCTCGATCCCCGCCGCGCGCAGCCGCGCGAAGGCCTCGGGGAGCCGGCTCTCCTGCACCGCGACCTCGAGCGTGTGCAGCCGGTAGGCCTGGCGGAACGGGTCGGCTTCGGGAAGCGCCTGAAGCCCGGCGCTACGCAGCCGCCAATGAGCGATGGCACCCGCGCCCGTAGCCAAGGCGAGGGGAGCGACACGCGCGATCTCGGCCGGAGCGAGGGCGAGCGGCGGAGGCGAGGCCCGCCACGCTCCCGTGAGCAGAGCGGCGACGCTCCGTCCGCGCTCCAGCGAGGACGCCGCCACGGCAGTCCTTCAGGAAACGGCTAGCAGTTGGCGCCGCACCCGCCGACGCAGAGACCGCCCTGGCACGTGCAGATGCCCGTGCAGAGGGCGAGCGGGTTTCCGCACGGCGTCCCGTCCGCGGCGCTGCTGCAGCACTGCGTGCACGTGGCCGCCGCTTCCACCGGAGTGGGAGCCACGATCGACGTGACGATGGGAATCGCCGCCGCCAGCCCGACCCCCGCCTTCTTCAGGAGGTCGCGCCGCGAGACCCCGCGCCCGGACCGGGGCCGGTCCCCGCGCTCTTCCAGCAGGTGGGCCTTGTCCAGCCGGTCGAGGGCGAGGTGCACCCAGGCCTCGTCGGCGGGAGCGCCCGTCTCCCGCCGCAGCTCGCGCGCGATCTCGCTCACCGTGCGCTCGCCGTCGCAGCTTCGGAAGACGGCGGCGGCCGCGGGGTTGAGGCAGTGCGCGCAATGCCGCTCGAGGTCGTAGACGAGCACCTCTTCGGGCAGCTCCTTCACGACCAGTCCGTCCCGGCGTCTTTCAGGCTTCATTCCTGTCCCTCAGGATACACGACCTCGGGCTCGCCCTATGGCCGCGAGCGCGTCCACCCGCTCGAGGAGGAGGGAAGCGAGGCCGTCCGCCTCGCCGCGCGGGCTCTTGAGCACGATAGCCGGCTCCACCATCGCCGTGAGCGCCCGGAGCGACGCCTCCGGCCGTCGGCGAACGGGAACCGTGTGGGGGAGGAGGCTCATGAGCGCTCCTCCCGGCGTGAGACGGGTCGGCCGCCAGCGGCCGCTCGGCCGATACGACGTCAGCACCACCAGGTCCGCGCGCAGCGGGCGCGTGCCGGACGCCGATCCGAGCTCCTCGGCGGTCACAGAGCGCGCGCCCCCGCCCGCGGCGTCGCGCAGGGAGAGGGGCTTGGCGAACGGGTAGACTCGGCCGCGTCCGTCGAGGACGGCGAACTCGTCGGAGTAATAGGTGGCCCCCGCCCGCACCAGGGCGGCCACGAGCGTCGACTTGCCGGCCCCGCTGCGTCCCGGCAGCACGATCGCCCGGCCTCGGTGGGCCACGACGCCGGCGTGGACGAACACCCGCCGGGTGGCCGCGGCGGCGACGTTCAGACGGAGATCCGCCTCGAGGACGGCGAGCGCCTCGTCGAGGCTCAGCGTCCGGGCGCGGCGGGCGATGCCCCAATAGACGAGGTTGTACGCGCGGGCCCGCGTGCGCGTCTCGCCGCCCAGGACGAGCGAGTGCAGCTCGTCGACCCGGGGCCCCGCGAGCGGCTTCCAGCCTGGGGGCAGGAGCGTCTCCACACGGTCGAGGAGAGCCGGCCGGTTCACGCGGATGCCGATCCGGGCGCCGTAGGCGTCGATGCAGGTCCCCGCGGCCCACCCGACGCGATCGAGCTTCGCCATGCACGGCGACAGGGCATCGGGGAGCTGCGGCATCACGCGCGTCAAACTGTCCATTTTCTGGCTTCCTTGCGATGGCCGAAGTTTAACACCCAGACGAATATCGCAGGGACTGTGCCACATCCAGCGAGGGTGCGCCATCGCGGCGCCGTTTTAGACAAGCCTCGATTTCGTTGCGACATCAGCAAGTTGCTAACGATTCCTTCAACAAGTACACTCGACGGACGTCTTTCCGGTCCAGAGACTCTTGTTGTCCGGTATTCGGACGCTGGGAGAGAACAGGCGTGGAGCACGGTCCGGAACGTCTGGCCGCCACTTCCTGCTGGCTCTGCAACTTGGGCCCGGTCCCCCGAACGTCCGCGATTCTCGGGAGAAGGCATGCGCCTTGCTCCGCTTTCCGCCCCGGAGGATCCGCACGTGAGAACTAAGCCCATTGAAGAGAGACAGGTGAGGCCGTGAGCTCACTTCTGGCCGTCTCGCTCCTTCTAGGCGCGGCCGCGGCGCGCGTGGAATCCATCCAGATCTCCGAAGCCGGTCCGCGCAGCACCGTCCGCGTCGTCTGGTCGGGCACACCCGCCCTCGTGAGCGTGCACCGCGAAGGCAACGTGGCGCGCGTGACCATGACCGACGCCGAGCTCGGCCTCGTCTTCGCCGGAGGGACGCGGTTCTCCTTTGCGAGCACGGCGGCTCCGTCACCCGCGTCGCAGGCGCCGTTCCAGGGGCTCGACGTGGAGAGCCGGAAGGGCGAGATCCTCTTCAGCTTCAAGGTCGCGCCGGAGACGCCGGTCGACGTGCAACGCGGGTCGAACGCCATGGTGGTGTCCTTCCGGACGCCCGGACCGCCCGCGGGGACGCTCGTGGCCGCCCGCAGTCCGATGATGACGCCGCTGGCCGCGATGCGCGCGATGACGCCACCTCCGGCGCCGGCCCCCCC